>JBKPPE010000575.1:0-5219 GCA_046733375.1 Acidobacteriota bacterium
AACTTGGACCGAATGAGCCGAACGACTTCACGGTGCGCAACATGTCCGATATTGCGGAAGCGGCGAACGAAACAAACAGCACCATGACTTTACTGCTGGCGTGCATCGCCGGCGTCTCATTGCTTGTTGGCGGCATCGGCATCATGAATATCATGCTGGTTTCCGTGACTGAACGCACACGCGAGATTGGCATTCGCATGGCGATTGGCGCACGCTCGTCTGCGGTGCGCAGTCAATTCTTGATCGAATCGGTTGTGCTCAGCTTGACGGGCGGTGTAATCGGGATTCTTCTCGGTATCGTCGTCTCACTCGCAATTCCAAAGATGCTTGGTTGGCCCACGCTGATCTCGACGATGGCGATTATTGGATCAGCAGTTTTCTCAGCGATGGTTGGAATCTTCTTCGGTTACTATCCGGCGCGCAAAGCTGCCGCGCTCGATCCGATCGAGGCGCTGCGATACGAGTAAACCGAGTCAGTACCATCTGCGTCAGCAGATGGGATCGGGAGGCCCGGTTCAAAGTAGCATCCTCATTCGCTCACGCGAATTGTACGGACCACATCCACGCGTAAAACCGCCGCGCTCGATCGATTGAAGCATTAAGATACGAGTAATTGGCACCGACCGTTGATTATCTCAAGGTCAGGAAGGGCGGCTTGCCGCCGCTGCATGGTGAAGATCGGCACAGCGGGCGCAAGCACCCTTCCTGACCTTGAGGTTACTTGAGGGGGCCTCCTCGAGATGTTCATTTGATTTTCTTCGCCTCAAACAGCCGTGTTGTCCGCTGGATATTCACTTGCACGACTTGCGCTTGGGCGTTGCGCACAAAGGTGAACGTCGCATCCGCGTCCTTTACGAAAAATGTGGTTTCCGACTCAGGAAACATCTCTGACTTAGGCTGATCGGTCGCGCTCGGGGGTGTAGGAATCGGCATCGCCCGACTAAATAACTTGTCTCCCTCTCTGGTTACGAAGAGTATGAATCCGGGCGCAATCTCATACTCACCAACATAAGAGTCATAAATTCGAGGATCGATTTTGACGATGACTCGCTCACGAGGATGAAAATCAGGCCAGCCATATTCGGCCGCGACACTGCGCAGGATCTCCGTGGTTAGCTCCGCGCCGTTTTCTCCGTTTGTCATCACGACGACGCCTCGCCTCGAATTCATGTAGGACACCATGCGGGATTTGTAGCCCACATTGCTGCCGGCGAAACTGAATCGAGCTGAGTCCCCTTTTCCATCAACTAACCAGCCTAGGGCCACGTTGTCTATTTCAGGTGTCAACATCAGATTCGTACTTTTGGTGGAGAGTACCTTTTGGGATTTCCCCAGCCTCGCTTTCTGAACCTCGATCAATAAGCGGGCCAGATCTGTCGGCGTGGTCCACAAACCATCTGGAGCAAGTTCAGGAAGGACGAACCACTTGCCTTCCATCTCTTTGCCATTAGGCAGATGACCGCCGGCCGCGTTGGAAGCCAGAGCTGGCGAAAGCGGTTGTTGAAAAGTGCTGTGCGTCATGCCGAGTGGCCGCAGGATCGTCTTCTGCATCAACTCTGGAAACGACAATCCAGTAACATCCATCACCAGTTGTCGCAGAATGACGTAGCCGCCACCCGAGTAAAGAAATTTAATACCCGGCTTCAGTTCGACACGAATAGGATTGGAGTTGGCCGGCTTCTCACCTTCCAGGATTTGCCGCAAGGTCGGCAGCGGTTTGTCGATGGGGTAACCGAGAAAGCCCGGATTGGATATGCCCGCAGTGTGTGCCAGCAGACGACGCACAGTGACCTTCTGATCTTTGGTGAACTCATTCTCCGGGACTTTCCATGAAACCAACCGCTTATTCACGTCGCTATCAAGATCGAGCTTGCCTTGTTCGACCAGCCGCAAGACGACCATGGCCGTCAGTGACTTGCTGATCGAGGCCGCCTGGAAGAGCGTTTCCGGGGTCACTGGTTCTTTGCCGCCAGCTTCTAAAACACCGTAGCCGCGAGCCCACTCAATCCGGCCGTCATTTATCACCGCGATGCTCACCCCCGGCGTCTTGTAGAACTTCATGCGATCGGCGAGCGACATACGGGCTGGCGTTTCACCCTTCAAGACGGCGGGCGGCAACAATCCGTGCTCGACGCGCTCGATCCTGGCGGCGAGATCCGATTCTTGCGGTGATCTTGGCCTGTGCTTTGTCTGCGTTGATGTTTGCGCTGATGCCGCCACACCCAGCCACACGATGACGAGAATCAGCGATGCCGAAAACAGGCACACCCCGACCTTCCGCAATACGACTGATCGTCTCATAGCAGTTCTCCTAAAAAATAGTTTGGTAGTTAATAGTGTCGGGAGACTAACCTTCGTGACTTATGGGTCGCGGGCCACTTGCCTTCGACCAAATCCAATGCAGGCTAAACCAAAAGAGAAAGCTAACCACGTATGACACCAAAACACTTCCGAATGGAAACTGTGGCTCGATGCGGCTACTAATCATCCAAGCAACGATGAAAAGCGCGCCATTCACGGTGAGCAGCGTCCAGAACGCGATACGCAACGGATTGAGTCGAGTCGCTTTCACTAATACGAATACGATAAAGTTGCCGACAATTCCCGCCGCTACCAGAGCATCCAAAGAGTACCCAATTATCCACATGTACGATGCTTCATGATTTCTTCCATAACTCAACAACAGCATTGCCGCGACGATTATTCCAACGCACCCTAGTAATGCCAGCACATCTTTGCCAAAGGTCTTCATGACTGAATTGTCCTTCCCAAAGTTTTCCAGGTGTTCTTTGGGTGCGTTCCGCACCAGGTCAACAAGTGTGTGAACCAACAGGAGGAAAATTCCCAGTGAGCCTTTGTTTCGTTCTTCTGCACAGTAGCAATCGCGAAACACCTGCGCCATGTCTGGCCCGAACTCGCGCCGGAACTCTCGCGGATAGACGAGCAAAATAAGGCGAAAAAGTTTTTGTGCGGATTCCATAGCAGTTCGCAATCAGCTACGCGTTCGCGGAACCAGACGCTTCCGTTGGGCCACCGAAACCATTTTCGAAATCCGTTGTACTTCCGCTTTGAGGACCTTTTGACCAAAATCTGTCAGCCGGTAGTAACGCCGTCGCTCGTCATCCATTTCCGGATCGGGCCGCTCGTCGGTCTCAACGATGAGACGTTCGCTTATCAACCGTTTGATGGCGCCGTATAAAGTGCCGGGCCCAAGTTTAATTTGGCCGTCCGTATGTTCGGCTACCTCCTGCATGATTCCGTAGCCGTGCAAATCGCCGTCCGACAACGCCAGGAGGATGTGAAACACCGACGGCCGCAACGGCAGCAAGGATTCGGGATGGATTTGGCGGCCCGCCATTTGTATCTGTACCTGATATATCGACGCCCGATATAGTACCCGCGTTGACGAGGCGCGGTCAAGTGCTTTTTTGTTCAATAGGTTGATTGCGGTAATCTCGATCTTCAACCACATGCTCGAAAGTACCGAGCCGGCGCCGTCCGGAACCACCAGTGAAGCCATCGTCCGCAAACGCGGCATGGCCCGGCGCCTGTGGCGCTATGGTCCACCGATAATTTGGGCAACGTTGATCTTTGTCGGCTCGAGCGATTTGCTGTCATCCTCGCACACTTCGAGTTTCATCATTCGGCCGCTGCATTTGCTGTTTCCACACGCCAGCGAGGCAACGCTCGCGGCCATCCATTTCGCACTTCGAAAGCTTGGCCATTTTACCGAGTACGCGATCCTGGCGTGGTTAGCCGCGCGCGCACTGCGCACTTCGTCTCGAGAGTGGCTGCGAACGCGCTGGTTTTGGCTGGCGCTCGCTTTTGTGATCTGTTACGCGCTGTTCGACGAGTTCCGCCAAAGTTTCGTGCCGTCGCGTACGGCTTCCATCTACGACAGCCTGATTGATATTTTCGGCGGGTTAACGGCGCTGGTTGTCATTTCTTGCCGTCGCAAGGACCGGAGAGAGATGAAAATTCGCTTTTAGACATTTGAACACTCGCTGCGCTTTCGCCGTATAATGTCTGGCAGCAAATCTGAAGGAGACAACGATGGGAATTCTTGACCGCCTCAGTCCGACAGCGCAGTTCATTGAGGTCATTGAGTGGCTCGACGACTCAGGCAATACGATGCTGTATCGTTTTCCCGTTCGCGATCAGGAGATCAAGAACGGTGCGCAGTTGATCGTCCGTGAGTCACAAGCCGCCGTCTTTGTTCATGAAGGCCAAATCGCCGACGTGTTTGGTCCGGGTCGTTACAGCGTGGAAGGCGGGAACACACCGATCCTTTCGAAGCTCGGCGCGTGGAAGTACGGCTTCAACTCGCCGATGAAATCGGAAGTCTATTTCGTCAACACCAAGCAGTTCACCGATTTGAAGTGGGGGACGTCGAATCCTGTCATGATGCGGGATGCCGACTTTGGCATGGTGCGGTTGCGCGCGTTTGGTATCTACTCGATGCGTGTCGCTGATCCGCGTGAGCTGATCAAACAAATTGCCGGCACGAACGCGCGTTTTGTGACGGAAGACATCGAAGGGCAGTTGCGCCGCACAATGGTAAGCGGATTTTCGGATGCGCTGGCTGAATCGAAGATCGCGGCGCTCGATCTCGCTTCCAACTATGACGAGCTGAGCAAGTTCTCGCGCCAGAAGTTGCAGGATGAGTTCAAGTCGCTTGGTCTCGAACTTACGAAGTTCGTCGTCGAAAACATTTCGTTGCCGCAGGAAGTTGAAGCGGCCATGGACAAGCGGACGCAAATGGGCGTGCTCGGCGACTTGGGACGGTATACGCAATTCGAGGCGGCTCAGGCGATGCGCGATGCTGCGCAAAATCCTGGTGGCGGCGCGGGCTTGGGTGCCGGGCTTGGAGCGGGATTCGCGGTGGGCGGCGCCATGGCAAACGCGATGACCGACGCCATGCGTCAGCGTGGTGCGACGCCGACGGAAGCAACCTCGACGGAAGCAACCTCGACGCAGAAGTGCATAAAGTGCGGCGCGTCATTACAGGCGGGCGCAAAGTTCTGCAGCGAATGCGGCACATCACAAGTTGGCAGCAAGTGCGCAAATTGCCAGCATGACTTGAAGCCGGGCGCGAAGTTCTGCGATGAGTGCGGAACGAAGGTCTGATAGCGAGTCTCAGAGGTGCGGCTTTGCCGCTCCGATGTGTGAAAGGCCTCCGGCCTTCCAGAATAGCCGGAAAAATATCATCGGGGCTACGC
>JBKPPE010000576.1:0-4077 GCA_046733375.1 Acidobacteriota bacterium
CGATTGACGAAAAACTTAAGACGGGCGAGATGCCCGCGTTCCCAAGTCTCAACGGTATTCCTGTCGCAATCAAAGACAACATCTGCGTGCGTGGCATGCAAACCTCATGCGGATCGCGCATTCTCGGTCCGTACAAGCCGCCCTACAACGCAACTGCGATTGATCGATTACTCGATGCGGGCGCGGTGATCATCGGCAAGACCAACTGCGACGAATTCGCGATGGGCTCCTCGAACGAGAATTCCGCGTTCGGGCCCGTAAAAAATCCGTGGGACACATCGCGCGTTCCCGGAGGTTCGTCCGGCGGTTCGGCCGCGGCGGTGGCCGCGGGAATCGTGCCGGTCGCGCTTGGCTCTGATACAGGCGGCTCAGTGCGGCAACCCGCATCCCTATGTGGGGTAATCGGCGTGAAGCCAACCTACGGTCGCGTATCGCGATACGGACTCGTGGCGTTCGGCTCTTCGCTCGATCAAATTGGCGTGTTTGCGCAAACAGCCGCGGACGCCGCGGCCGTCCTGCAAGTCATCGCGGGCCGCGACACGCATGACGCGACCACTGCTGACGCGCCCGTGCCGGACTATATAGGTGAGACGGAAAAGAACGTTGCCGGTTTGCGCCTCGGCGTGTCACACACACTGCTCGGCGAAGGTCTTGATGCGGAAGTGCGCGCCGCCATCGAAGGGGCCATCGACGCCTATCGGGCACTCGGCGCAGAAATCGTAGACATCGAGTTGCCACACGCGAAGTACGCGATCGCGGTCTACTACATCATCGCGACGGCCGAAGCCTCTTCTAACCTGGCACGTTATGACGGCGTGCGTTACGGCTTTCGCGCGGAAGAAGCGCCGGCGCTACGGGAAATGTATCGGAAGACGCGCGATGAAGGTTTTGGTGCCGAAGTGAAACGGCGAATCATGCTGGGGACCTACGTGCTGTCCGCGGGTTATTACGACGCTTATTACTTGAAAGCCCAAAAGGTTCGTACGCTTATCAAAAACGATTTCGCAAACGCGTTTGTAAAATGCGATGCAGTCCTAACGCCAACGGCACCCAGCCCCGCTTTTCGTTTCGGCGAAAAGGTCGACGATCCTCTGGCGATGTACCTCAACGATATTTATACCGTGACCGCGAATCTGGCAGGCATTCCCGGTATTAGCGTGCCCTGCGGTCTGTCAAAGGATGGACTGCCGATCGGTTTGCAGTTACTTGGGCCGTACTGGAGTGAAGCATTGCTGTTTCGTTTGGCCCATGCCTATCAGCAGGCTCATCCGCTAAATTCGCAGCCAAAAGTTCACGCGTAAGCGACTCACCACAAAGACGCGAAGACACAAAGAAGGATTACAGGTGGCTTAATTACGTTGTGTCTTTGGTGTCTTCGCGGATAGGCATTGGGAATCTCGCCCGAAACTCATCAGAGCGACGTCTCAGTTCAAGCCAATCCTTAAACAGCGCCGGCGTTTGCAGCCAAACCTTAAGCCATTCGGCAATTTCGGCTTGTTCGACGCGAACCGTTTGTTCGGCTGAGCGATTCCGCGCAATCGATTCAGCCAATCGGCGCGCTTCTGACCCGAGGGTGCGCACTTGTGCGAGTGCCTGGCGTTCTTCATCCAGCTCAAATTGCGCCCGCAATTGTTCAAGCTCGTCGATGAATTTCTCGGCGGTTCGCAGTGTCAGTACTTGCGCTGAAGACAATCGCACCAACTCTCTCGTGTTGTTTTCAATCCTGGCTTGCCGCCACTCCGCGTCAGTTTCGATGATTTCAGGATGCTTCAGCTCGGCGCCTTCATCAGCGAGCATTCGCGCCGTCGCGGCCGGGCCCAGCTCATGATTTTCAACCGCCGTGCCCAGGCGGGCCTGAATCGTCTTCAGCAGACGTGCGTCCACAGCAGGCTTCCCCAGTTGTACCCACAATTCCACGATGACGGCGCGTCGTTCTGCCTGAGCCGCGTCCTCTGACGACCTGTGGTGGCTGACTTTCATGACTACGAAGGAAACGCTAGAATCGCTGCGTTTTTAAAGCTTGCGTTAGCCAAGCCGCGAGAGTCAATTACGTGCGACGTGTCCTCCGCCAAAACTTTCGAAAATATGTTTTGCGACTCCTGATTGTCGCCGGCTACTTGGTCGCTTTCGCCGCGGTTCAGCCTGCCGCTCGCGCGCAGGAGAAGACGACCCTTCGCCGCATAGAAATCACCGGGCTTCAACGTCTGTCGTCCGACGAGGTAATCGCCAGCACGGGCCTGCGCGTAGGTGATTTGATCGACGCGCGGGCGATCGACGCCGCCGCTGCGAAGCTAATGAACTCGGGTCGGTTTACGAGCGTCAACTACCGTGTCCAGACTGCCGATTCTGACAGCACAGTGATTTTCGAAGTGGCGGAGAAAGCCGGCACACCAAATCCGCCGACAATCACAGACCTGCTCGGAAGTGTGAGCTGGATCGGGAATCACGCGCTCACGAATCAGGAACTGGCGAATGCGTTCGGCTTGCGGACTGGAGATCAAGCGACCCGGCCAAAGATCGATCAGGGGCTTGACGCCGTGCGCAAGGCATACGCGCGGCAGGGCTACATCAACGCGCAAATGACTGAATCGAGTACACGCAACGGCGGCCGCGTGAATTATGAATTCAATGTTCATGAAGGCCAGCAGTATCGGATGGGCCTCTTGACGATCGTGGGTTTGTCTGCGGCTGAAGCGCAGCAACTGCAGAGCAAGTGGACCCTGGCTCCGGGCACGGTGTTCGATGATTCGTACCTCGATCAATTCCGCTCGACCGTCATTCGACCATTTGTCACGAGCCGCACCCAACGTACGGGCGTACGATCGAAATTCGACGTCAGCATCAAACCGGACTTACAGAAACTGGCCGTTGATGTCATCATAGCGTTCAAATGATTGCTGACCTCGCCAGCGAACGCGCCGATGAAGGCCGTGCCTCGTCGCTAATCACCAGAATCGCCGCCGAATTCGCAAAGAAACCGTTCATTCCTGCTCGGTATCTGACGCACGGCGATATCCAGACGCTGGGCGCGCACCTCTGGCCGGCCCGTCTTCGTTTGCAAGACACGACCAACGATGAAGAGCGTTTTTTCGAAGTCGAACCGGGCAGTCAAGTGCTCGCGCATTGTCGCTGGCAGTCGGATCGCACCCAGCATCCGACGCTCCTGTTGTGGCATGGCCTCGAAGGTTCGGCCGTCTCGACATACATGTTGACGACTGCGACAAAAGCTTTTCGGCGCGGCTTCAACGTCGTGCGCATGAATGTAAGGAACTGCGGGGGGACCGAACACTTGACGCCTACGCTTTACCACGGCGGGCTAACCACCGACCTACGCGTCGTTATCCAGGAGTTAATCGTTAATGATGGACTGTCCAGCATCGTGATCGCCGGTTTTTCACTGGGTGGAAATATGGTTTTGAAAGTCGCGGGCGAGTATGGCGATTCACCGCCTCCGGAAATCAAAGCGGTTGGCGCAATCTCGCCTTCGATTGATTTGAGCGCTGGCCGGGACTTCCTCAACCTGCGCCGAAATCTCGTCTATCAACAGGATTTTCTTTTTCATCTGAAGCGCCGGCTGCGGCGAAAAGAAAAGCTGTATCCTGGCTCCTATGACGTGGCCGGCCTGAATCGCGTTCGCAGTATCGAGCAATTCGACGACCGGTTTATCGCGCCCGCTTTTGGCTTTGACGGTGTCGAGGATTACTACCGTAAAGCCAGCTCGCGGCCTTACATCGGCCGCATTCGGATTCCCACTTTGATCATTCACGCGAAAGACGACCCGTTCGTCCCCTTTGCGCCGCTCACCGATCCGTCAATCGAGGCGAACCCATTCGTGCTTGTGATGGCGACCGAAAAAGGCGGTCACGTGGCATTCGTTTCGGCAAACCTCGACGATGAAGATCGCTTCTGGGCCGAGAATCGACTGGTTGAGTTTTGCGAAAGGGCTGTGAGTTAGCGGCGAGAGCTTACTTCTCGATCTTCTTCAACAATCTGTCGGCATGATTGCGCGCGATGAGCGGAATGTGTTCATCGGTGCGCAGCTCTTTCAGCAGCGGCACAAGCTGCTTTGGATCTGAG
>JBKPPE010000577.1:0-7589 GCA_046733375.1 Acidobacteriota bacterium
GATCGGTATTTGTGTCCACCAGCATACTGAAAGGGCCTTTGCCTGCGATCTTTACCTGAACGACGATTTGGTTGTGGACGAATTCGAAGGGAACTTCGACGGGCGGCTTCTGCGGCTGGGCGTTCGTCGCAGCGGCCAGGGTGGCCAGCAGCGCCATGGCAAATCCGGCAGCCAGACCGAAATGAATGGCGGACTGGTGCATAAATCCTGCTGCGATGCTTGTCGATCTGGACTTCAACGGGGGTTCACTCCAATTCCGGCTTCGGAACGACGATATCGTACACGCCCGCGCAAGCCGCCGCCGAATCCTACTATCGATTGCCGCGTAAACGCGAACGAGTCCTCAGAAAAATACCGAATCGAACATTTCGGACAGGGGTCGACAGATTTGGCACGGTCGTTGCCATTTCTCGCGCCGGAGGTTGGGATGAAAAGATTATTCGCCCTCGTTATCAGTGTCGCAATTCTGGCAGCGGCCGCGGTGCCCACGCTTGCCCAGCAACGGAACTGCCGACGCGATTCGCGCACTTACACTTCGCGTAGTTACGATTCGCGAGGTTACTACGACAATTCAGGTACCTACGATAATTCAGGTTACTACGACAATCGGAGTTACTACGATTACGGCTATGACAATCGCAGCTTTTGGCAAAAACACCGTGACAAGCTGACGGTCGCAATCGGCGCGGGCGCCGGCGCAGCCCTCGGGGCGATGCTGGGGGGAAAACGCGCCGCAACAATTGGCGCGGCGGCAGGGGCAGGCAGTTCGGCGCTGTACACGTACCGAATTCGTAATCGCCGCTACGGTTACTAAAGATTTTTCAAGTTCGGTTGCCGCGAGGTGGCCGTGGGTTGAGGCCGGGATGTGAAGGGGAGAGCGCATTCCGGCCTCGATTTCTATTTGGGTACGCACGCGTCTCGCGTGCTAGCACGCCGGAGGCGTGCGTACCCAGCCTACGGATAGATCAAGTTGTAGAGCTTTTCCGCCCAATCCTCATCCAGATTTTGCAGAATCACGTACTGCTCGATCGCCGCATCGCGTTGTCCTTGCCCCAACAGAGTCTTTCCTAAATTGAAGTACGCCTTTCCGAAATCTGGCTTCAGTCGAATCGCCTGGCGAAAACTCTCGACGGCTTCGTCGATGCGACCGGCGGCCACATAAGCCTCGCCGAGGCTGTTCTGGGCGTTTGCGTCAGCCGGCTTGAGCATCGCCAGCTGCTTGAAAGCTTCGATCGCTTCCGGGTACTTCTTCATTTGCAAGTAGCGCTGGCCTAAACGGTCGTAAGCGCTCGCATAATCCGATCGCAGACGAATGGCATTCTTGTACGCGCTGACTTCATCATCGAATTGACCGGCGTCGCGGTAGCTAAGTCCAAGCGCGTAGTAAGCATCCGCCGCGTTGTAAGGATCGAGTTTGATCGATTGCCGATAAGCGGCTTCCGCTTCGCGATATTGTTTCAAATAGTAGTTGGCAAGCCCGATATTGAAGTAGGACTCGGCGGACGGGCGAATGTTGACGGCCTTCTTCGATGCGTCGATGGCTTCGTTGTGACGGCCCAGCTTCTCGTGACAGAAACCCATCTGCGCCCAGGCTTCAGCGTAAGCATTGTCCGCGTCAGTGGCCTTTTGAAAATAAGGCAACGCGCCCTGGCAGTCGTCTTTCGAAAGAAACGTCAGACCATTGCGGAAGAATTCGACAGCGCGAGCGCGTTTGTTGCGGCTGGTGGCGCTGACAAGTTCGCTGAGCGACATCGCCGGTCCCGTTTGAGATTGCGCTGACCGATCGAGCTGAGCAATGCGCTCGGACGGAATCGCGAAGTTCACGCTTTGTCCGCCGGCGACCTGCAATGTCGCGACGCCAATCACCTGTCCCTGCATGTTGACGACGGGACTGCCGCTTGAGCCGGGCGAAATCGGCGCCGTGATTTGAATGATGCGTCCAAAGCCGGGGATGTCGCGCACAGCCGAAACGATGCCGTTCGTGACGCTGCCCTCCAATCCAAACGGATTGCCGATCACGACGATGCTCTCGCCTTCCTGCGGTGAAGTGCGATCGAGCGACAAAGGCCTGACGAGATTTGGCGGTGCATCGACTTTCAAAAGTGCCACGTCAGCTTCAGCATCGACCGCGAGCACGTTCTTCACTGGGTAGGTGTTGCCGGAAACGGAATGAACTTCCGCGCGATACGCGCCATCGATTACGTGACGGTTCGTGACGACGCGATCGACGTCAATAAAGAATCCACTGCCGCGTGAAAGTTTTTCACCGCGCGCATCGAACGTTTCGATGGCGACTGCTGACGGTTTGATTCGACGGACAAGTTCGGGAAGTTGGTCCTGAGCTGCTGTCGGATGTGCCGCGGTGAAAATCGCGACGATTCCGCACACGACAAACAGGGACATTCTGACAAACGGAGGACCAACTGCTTTCATTGCGCCAAGTATAACGCGCGGTCAGAGGTTTTGCGCGGCGGGAGCACCGAAGTAATGATTGGCTTCGTCGTAGATCGCTTTGGTTGAGGCATGAGAACCAAACACCATCGCACCGGTCTCGGAACTGAAGTAGTGCTTTTCGGCGGCAGTGTCGAACCGCAGCCACGAGATCATGCCGTTCGGCCACGGACATTTGCCGAGCCAGTTGATCCGCGAATTCCCTGGCGCAAATTGCAGCGTAATCGGACTGCCCGACATTGTCTCGCCAAGAAAGAGCACGCTGCCCGGCGCAACGATTACGATGCCGGCGCCGTTCCAGGGAAAGATTTTGAAAAAGGAATCGAAGCGTTGCTGCGAAGCGTAGCGCGCCGGAAACCACCGCTTGTTCGAAATGATGTCAGCGCGGCTGTTGAGAATTCGCTGGCGAATTTTCTTGCGCTTGCTGTTGTTATAGAAGACGAGAACCCAAATGGTGATAACCGGAGTCAGCGCGAGTGCAATAAAAAACAGGACAACGATAATGCCGAGGACGGCTCCAAGTTCGTCGCTCATATTGGATATCGTGTCGGGGCAGTAGCCCGACCGTAAGGGAGGGCGTAACGAATCGCGATGAAACGAGCCCCCTCGCCCTTCGGAATCAAGCCCAATTGGCTGACGCGGGGGCTATGAATATTCGGCTCCGTAGGAGCCGGATGTGACTACTGCCCCGATAGCGCCAGCTTCTGCACGCGCGCGACAACGTCGTCGAGCTTCACATCTTCGCTTTGCTTGGCTCGCCGATCGAATAGTTCAACGGCTCCATCGCCGATCTTCTTTCCAATTGTGATGCGATAGGGAATGCCGATCAGATCGGCATCCTTGAACTTCACACCGGCACGCTCATCGCGGTCATCGAGCAGTACTTCCAAACCAGCAGCTCTTAGATCCGAGTCGAGTTTTTCGCCCACGTCGCGCAGCTTTTCGTCTTTGATGTTCGTGACGGTGACGATCACATCGAAGGGCGTGATTGATTTCGGCCAGACGATTCCGTCAGCATCGTGGTTTTGTTCGATCGCGGCCGTAATGATGCGCTCGACACCGATGCCATAACTGCCCATGACAATCGGAACTTCCTTGCCGTCAGCTGTTAACACTGTAGCGCCCATTGACTCGGAGTACTTCGTTCCGAGTTTGAAGATATGGCCGATCTCCATCGCTTTAAAAACTTCGAGTGTGCCACTGTCGCAGCGAGGACAGGATTCGCCTGAATCGACGGTCCGCAAGTCAGCCCACTGATCGACTTCTATGTCGCGCTCAATGTCGACGCCACGGATGTGATGGTCGTCCTTGTTCGCGCCCGTCGTCATGTTGCGGCGACCTTTGAGACCGATGTCAGCGATGATGCGCAGGTTCTGATTAACGCCGTGCGCAATCTTTTTCGCCTGCACGCCACCGAGGCTGCCGGCACTGGCGCCCAGCAATCCTCGAATCTCTTCCGGATGCGCCGGACGAACCGCGGTCGAACCCAGCGCATCATTCAACTTCACTTCATGCAGTTGGTGGTCGCCACGTAAAAGCGCGATTACCGGAGTCGTCTCACCATCGATTGTAGCGAAGAAAACCAGCGTTTTGATCTGTCGACCGGCTGCGGCGCCGCCGGGAAATGTTGTCAGATCTTCAATCGTACGCACGCCCGGCGTGGGAAACTCTTCTGGCGCACCCAATCCGGACTCGTCGGCTATCTGCGGCAATCGCGACGTCGCTTTCTCTAAATTCGCCGCGTAATCACAATTCGAACAGCTCGCAATCAAATCCTCGCCTGCATCAGTGCGCGCAACGAACTCGTTCGATTCCGATCCGCCCATCGATCCGGACGAAGCCTCGACAATCGAAAACTGAATCCCACAGCGTGTAAAAATTTTTATGTACGCATCGCGCTGATCGAGAAATGCTTTGTCCAATCCGGCGCGGTCCACGTCGAAGGTATACGCGTCCTTCATGATGAAAGTGCGCAGGCGCATTAAGCCTGATTTCGGACGGGGCTCATCGCGAAACTTGATCTGAATCTGATACCAGACCTGCGGCAGTTGCTTGTACGAACGGATTTCGTTGCGCGCGATCGTGGTGAAGACTTCTTCATGCGTCATGCCAAGACACAGATCCGTGCCTTTGCGGTCTTTAAGGCGAAACATGATGTCGTCGATCGCCTGCCAACGACCTGACTCCTGCCAAATCTCCGCGGGATGCAGCGCCGGCAGATAGAATTCCTGGCCGCCGATTGCGTTCATCTCTTCACGCAAAATCTGCATTATCTTCAAAGCGATGCGCTGGCCCAGCGGCAAAAACGAATAGATTCCGGCCGAAAGTTGACGCACGACGCCCGCGCGCAGCAGCAGCTTGTGCGAAATGACCTCAGCGTCAGCCGGGTCTTCGCGCAGTGTAGGGATGAAATATTGAGACCAGCGCATAGACGAAGCATTCTCCAGAATTTGGAGTGCGGCGGCAAGTACCCGGGGTCCCCAGCGCGGCAGCCGCGCTGGGGTGGTCGTTGCGCGACGCTGCTTTGGATCATGTGAAAAACGTGTCAGAACCCGGAGCGGTAGCGATGGGATCAAGCGAATCTCGAATAGACTCTTGATCCGGTCGCTACCGCTCGCGGTTCTGACACGATCCAAAGCGCCGTCACAGCCGGCGCCACTCCAAATCTTCGCCTTTGCCGCGTCGCCATCGCTGATGTACCATCACTTCACAAATCACAATTCGAGTTACTGAAATGAAAATCGCGATCGCTTCAGACCACGCCGGTTACGAAGAGAAAGAGCGCTTGAAGCCTCTGCTCGATGAACTCGGCATTCAGTACGAGGACCTGGGCACGGTCTCGACCGTCTCAGTCGATTACCCTGATTACGCGCGCAAAGTTGGCGAAGAGGTCGCCTCTGGCCACGTTGAACAGGGATTGCTCGTATGCGGCTCAGGAACCGGCATGGCGATCGCTGCCAACAAAGTCCCCGGCGTGCGCGCCGCCGTCGCCTGGAACGAAGAGATTGCGAGGCTGGCGCGCGAACATAATGACGCGAACGTTTTGTCACTCGCCGCGCGTTTTACGCCTTTCGAAGATCTGGCAAAAATAGTGCGCGCCTGGTTTGCCGCGAAATTTGATGGTGGCCGGCACACACGGCGCGTGGAAAAGATTCGCGAGATCGAGAAAGAAGAACTCGCTCATCACGCCGTGAAATGAATTTGGAGTGCGCCGGCATAGCAAAGCGGCGACGGCGCTTTGCATGTTCAATGCGTTAGACTCGAAAATCCAGCGGCGTCGCCCGATAAATCGGGATTGCCGCCGCACTCCAAATACTAGCCTATGAACAATCTTTTCAATCTGCCGCTTGCGGAAACCGATCCGATCATAGCCAACGCGATCGACAACGAAGTTGCTCGCCAGGCCAATGGCCTCGAGCTAATCGCCAGTGAAAACTTCGTCAGCGAAGCCGTCCTCGAAGCCGCCGGCTCTGTTTTCACCAACAAGTACGCTGAAGGTTATCCCGGCAAGCGTTATTACGGCGGTTGCGAGTATACAGACGTGGTCGAGCAAGCTGCGATCGATCGCGCGAAACAGTTGTTCGGCGCTGACCACGCGAATGTGCAGCCGCACAGTGGCGCGCAGGCAAACATGTCTGTTTATCTTGCGGCGATTCAGTACGGCGACGCGATTCTTGGCATGAATCTCTCGCATGGCGGACACCTGACGCACGGGCACCCGCTGAACTTTTCAGGTTTGAGCTATAAGGTTTTTGATTACGGCGTTTCGCGCGAGACTGAGACGATCGATTATGACAACTTGCAAAGACTCGCCGAAGAACACAAGCCAAAACTGCTGGTGTGCGGCGCCTCTGCGTATCCGCGCATCATCGACTTCAAACGCATCAGCGAAATCGCCCAAAGCGTCGGCGCGCGCATGTTCGCCGATATCGCGCACATTGCCGGACCCGTTGTCGCCGGCTTGCATCCTTCGCCGGTGCCGCACGCCGACTACGTGACAACGACCACGCACAAGACGCTGCGCGGTCCGCGCGGCGGTTTGATTCTCTGTAAAGAAGAGCACGCGAAAGAAATCGATCGGCGTCTGTTTCCCGGCGTGCAGGGTGGCCCGCTTGTGCACATCATCGCTGCGAAAGCAGTCGCGTTCGGCGAAGCTTTGCGCGACGACTTCAAAGAATACCAGCGGCAGATTCTCGCGAACGCGAAAGCGCTCTGCGCAGAATTGCAGGAGCAGGGACTACGCATCGTTTCCGGCGGGACCGACAACCACCTCATGCTCGTCGATGTGTGGATGGACGGGAAGGGAATCACCGGCAAGGACGCTGAGAAGGCGCTCGAAGCCGCGCACATCACCGTCAACAAGAACACCATTCCTTTCGATCAAAACAAACCATTCGTCGCTTCCGGCTTGCGCATCGGTACTCCCGCAGTGACAACGCGCGGCATGAAAGAGCCCGAGATGCGGGAGATCGGCCGCATGATCGCGACGATCGTACGCGAACCTCAATCAGATGAAGTGCGCGAACAAGTCAAGCGCAGCGTTGCTGAACTGACCGCGAAGTTTCCGTTGTATGCGAAGCGGATGAAGCGGCGGGCCGAACGAGCGACAGGCGCAGAATAAGACGTAGATGGTGTTAGGTAGCGGCGTTAACGCCGCTTCTTGGATTTTTAGACCAGGCGTTTACGAACAGCAACCGAAAATCAGCCTGCTTCAGCAGGCTTCTCACGAGGATTCCCGTCGCGTAGCGACCCGTGAATTTAGCCCGGCCTTTCAAGGCAGGGAAAATGAATCCGAAAATTAAACTTGTCGCGTTAGCGACGACTGAAGGAGGCTCCCATGGCCAATACCTACACCTCGCTTCACTACCACTTCACGTTCAGTACGAAAAACCGCGAGCCTTGGATTACGGAAGAAATCGAGTCTCGCATCTGGGCATATATCGGCGGCGTGGCACGCGCTCACAAAATGACCGCGCTTCAAATTGGCGGCGTCGAAGATCACATCCATGCGGTTGTCATGGCGCCACCCACGTTGAGCCCAAGCCAGATTGCGCAATACCTAAAAGGAGATTCTTCGAAGTGGATTCATGATGAGTTTCCGAAGTTGCGCCGGTTTGAGTGGCAAGACGGCTACGGCG
>JBKPPE010000578.1:0-4917 GCA_046733375.1 Acidobacteriota bacterium
TCCAACAACTTGCCGCTACTTATTTCTCGACGAACCGCTGACGTTTCTCGACATTCGCCATCAGATCGATTTCATGAAAAAGGTGCGCGTCTTTGCGAACGCCCCGGATGTAGTCACCGTCGGCGTCGTGCATGATCTCAATCTCGCCGCGCGGTTTGCCGATCAAATCGTCTTGCTGAATCGCGGACGCTTCGTTGCGGGAGGAAGTCCCGCGGAAGTGCTGAAAGCAGATTTGATTCGCGAGGCGTTCGGCGTCGAGCCGTCGTTCGTTTCAACGGAACATCCCGGACTGCATTTAATTTTCGAGTAACACTGACGATTTCCGTACCTCTCTGTGTCTGTGCGCGATCTCCGTGTCTCTGTGGTGAATATTTTCTCGGCCATACCTCACCACAGAGCACAGAGATTCCGCAGAGGCACAGAGACTTTTCAATTGATCATCCCCGGCGACGGCTAACCGCGATTGCGAACTCACGCGCTGCATCTTAGAATGCGCGCTCGTATTTTCTGACGAGGCAATCCTTTGCTCGTAATTTTCTTCGCGACGTTTGGGGCCGTATTTCTCGCCGAAATTGTCGGCGACAAGTTGCTCTACACCACCGGCGTCTTGTCAGCCCGTTACCGGACCGCTCCGATCTTGATCGGCATGGCGACGGCGTTTATGGCCAAGATGGGTGTGGCGGTCGTGATTGGGGAAGCCATCTCGAAGCTGCCACGACTGCTCGTCGCCGCGATCACCGCGGCTAGTTTTGTCGGCGTCGCCATCGCTTTATGGAGAAAGGACGATCAATATCGGCAGGAACGGGATCAGCACAAAGTTCACAAAGCCGCGATGATTTCTTTCGCTGCGATCTTCTTTTCCGAATGGGGTGACGTGGGCCAGGTGACGGCGGCGGCCATGACGGCGAAATATCACGTTGCGCTGGTTGTTTGGTTGGGTGCGGTTGCGGCAATGATTACCAAAGGATCTCTGGCGGCGTTTCTGGGCGCCGGCATTCGTCGATGGATTCACGATCGCGTGTCGCCAGGCGTTGTGCGCTATGTCGGCGTGAGCTTGTTGTTATTCCTGGGTGTTCTCTCAGTGTGGGAAATTCTTTCGGAAAGAGTTTGAGTCGCACGGGCGCCCGGCGCGTGAAATCCCGCGCAAGATGCCCGTGCCATCAGATAAGCGACCAATAAAACGAATGACATCGAAACCAGATCGCAAAGCGGCATTTCGCTTTATCGTCGCACTCGGTTTTGTCAGCTTGTTCGCTGACATGACTTACGAGGGCGCGCACAGCGTCATCGGTCCGCTGCTGAAAGATCTCGGTGCCAGTGCCACTCAGGTAGGAATCATCGCGGGGTTGGGAGAGATGATTGCCGCGAGCCTGCGGTACTTTTCCGGAAAGCTCGCCGACAAAACGCGCGCGTACTGGACAATCACCACACTCGGTTACTTTCTAAATCTTGTCGTGGTTCCCGGACTGGCTTTCGCCGGTAATTGGCAGGCGGCAGCGTTACTAGTGGTCGCGGAACGTACTGGAAAGAGCCTGCGCGGTCCGGCGCGGGACGTCTTGCTTTCTGAAGCGACTGAAGTTGTTGGACACGGATCCGGATTCGGCTTGCATGCGGCCATGGATCAGACCGGCGCGGTGCTCGGTCCGCTGTTGGTTGCGACTGCCGTAGCGCGTTCGCACCATTTCGGCCCGGCATTTCTTTGGTTGGGAGTTCCAGCGCTCGGCGCGTTCATTGCGCTCTTGTTCGCCCGCGCGATGAGTCCGCACACAGGCACACCTCCCGCGACCCCAACCAAGAAGAATTTTCCGAATGTATTTTGGATCTATGTTGTCGCCGCCTGCTTGTTAGCGCTCGGATTCGTTGATTTTCCCCTGCTCGCTTATCACTTTCAGAAGAATTCGTTGACGAAACCGGAAGTCATCCCTTTGCTCTACGCCGGAGCGATGGGGGTGAACGGAATTACGGCGCTCGTTTTCGGACGCCTCTTCGATCGATATGGCATTCAAGTAATTGTGTTGGGCATCGTCGTTTCCTTGCTGGCGTTGCCATTTGGATTTCTCGGCGGCGCGACGGGCGTTTACATCAGCGTCGCCTGCTGGGCGACCGGACTTGGCGCTCAGGACGCGACGTTGCGGTCCGGTATTTCGCAGGTGATCTCGATGAACAAACGCGGAACTGCGTTCGGTGCATTCAACGCGGCGTACGGCATTCTATGGTTCGTGGGAAGCGTAACGATGGGGGTGCTCTACGATTTCTCGTTAGTCGCGCTGGTTATTTTTGGAATGACAGCGCAACTGCTGGCCGCAGGATTCTTCTTCTGGTTGCGCCGGCCGTTGGCGGCAGCAGCAAAGACTAGCTGAGAAGAGAAACGACGTCCTCGATCACCGAATGGACGGACAGAAGTACGTGGGGATGGGTGGCGATTGCCACCGTAAAGAGCAACAAGACGACTAAACCAAATCCCGGCGCAAGCGTTCCTGTGCGCAGACGCTCTGCGCCGCTCGATCGGCCCGTTGACGCTATTTCGATGAGTCGTCGCACGCGGACCTTGATGCCGCGAGTTTCCTCGCCCACCAAAAATGTAGCGAGCGGCAGTTCCGTTCGCACGCCCACCGGAACCATACGCGCGATTCTGACGAGCGCGGAGGCGAGGTTCAAGGCGATGTCCGGACTTATCTGTGCTGCATGTTCGTCCGCGGCGCACTCGACTGACTCAGACCAGGCGCGATCTAAAGAGCGGCCGCTCGGCACAATCGTCAGCAAGTGGCGGCAGCCACGCAAAAGCGCACGCTTGAAGTTGTCGCGCGCGACGAGGTGACCGCCCTCGTGCGCAATCGCCGCCGCCAATTCGTCTTCAGTCAACGACTCAAGCACCTGTTCAGCGATGAACAGCCGCGGCCGCAGCGTTCCGACGACAGCAATGATCGGAAAAGTATGCGCGATGCGGTAAGTTGGAATATCGATGAGTGGCAGCCGAATGCTGACGGCGGCACGCAACCACTGCTTAGCGAGTCTCCCGGTCGCGATCCAGGACTGGAATGCTCGCCACAACGCGAAGCCCACGCCGACAATTGAAACGATCGCGAATGCCGCCAGTTTCTTGCTGACGATCTCCGATGTGCCGTACGGTTCGTAGCCAACGTAGGCGGGGACGAACAGCGTCGCGACGATCAGCACTGACAACAGCGGTGCCGCGACGCGCAGCGCAAATAGAAATTCGGCGCGCGTGCGCGCGGACCAGTGACGCGCCAGCGGTTTGGCGATTCGCCAAGAGAGCGAAATCGCAGCCGTCGCCAACACGTTCAGCGCGAAGAAAGTCGCCAGGGCTAAAGATGTTCCGAGCAGAACGTACATGGCTATTCTGATTTCCGTCGCAACCCGCGCTTCTTCTCTTTCACCAGGCGATCTAGTTCATCGAGCATCTCGCGATCGCGCTCGCTGACGGTGTCGACAATGCACGCGAGCAGAGGTTGAATGCCGTGCACGCCATCGCTGAACAGGCCGTCGATAACGTCTTCACGAATTCCATGATCGAGTTCAGCGCGACTGAGCGCCGGCGAATACAAGAATGCGCGACCGTCCTTTCTTCTGGTCAGCAGGTGCTTCTTGTACAGCCGATCAAGCGTCGTCATGAGCGTCGTATATGCGATGCGCTCTTCGAACGCGAGGAAAATGTCGCGCACGCTGACTTCGTCGCGCTGCCAGGCTTGTTCGAGGACTTCGCGCTCCAGCTTGCCAAGCGCAAGCGACGCGACCTCGGCCGGCCGGCGAAATCCACGTAGAAGAAATCGAGGAGTTTTCATAGAGAGGCGACCATTTTCGGGGCGACCCTGCGTTCTGTCAATGCGAAAGATGCGGCGGAGAGCCTTGCAAGGATTTTAAGATTACGGCGCTCTGTGTCTCAATGGTTGAAAACACTGTCGGACGGATTCACACAGAGGCACAGAGAATTCACCGAGACACGGAGCGTTGCGTTAGCCAGCGAACTGAACGTCGACTTCGTGCGGAATGATCCCCCGTTCGTGACCTTCTTTGAGTAGGCGGCGGACCGCTTCGCGACCGCGTTCGCCGTAATCCAGCGTCAGTTCATTCACCCACATCGCGACAAAACGGTCGGCCAGCGCCGGATCCATTTCGCGCGCGAACTGCATCGCGTACTCCAGCGCATCTTCACGATGGTCAAGCGAATACTGAATGCTTTCTTTCAAAAGGCCCGAGACTTCGCGAATCGTATTTGTGCCGAGGTCGCGACGAATCGCGTTGCCGCCCATCGGCAAGGGCAAGCCGCCGGTGTGTTCGTGCCACCACTCGCCCAGGTCCAGGACTTTGTGCAGTCCGAGGTTGTTGTAGAAGAGCTGGCCTTCATGTATCAAAAGGCCGGCATCGCACCTGTCTTCGTTCACGGCTTCGATAATCTGATCGAAAGGAACAACTTCGTAGCTAAAGTCTGGCGTGTGAATGCTCAACGCGAGAAATGCGCTCGTCAACACGCCCGGAACGGCAATCGTCACGTTTCGCAGTTCTGATGGATCAAGTTCCTGATTCGACACCACGATGGGTCCATAGTTGTCGCCAATGGACGCGCCGTGCGGCAAAAGCGCGTACTTGTCGGTGACGTAGGCATAAGCATGGAAGCTAATGGCCGTTACGTCGAAGGTTCCCTTGCGCGCTTCTTCATTGAGCGTCTGGATATCCTTTAGGACATGCGTGAATTCAAGTTCGCCCGTTTCAAGTTTGTGCGTGGCGAGCCCGTAGAACATGAACGCATCGTCCGAATCGGGCGAGTGCGCGAGTGTGATCGTTTTTGTTTCTGTGGTCGTTGTCATAAACAGCTAAGCAATAGCAACTCTTTCAATACGGTTATAAACGGTGTCCCGCTCGACTGCTTCAAAACCCGCTTCTTGGATTAACTGAATC
>JBKPPE010000579.1:0-4153 GCA_046733375.1 Acidobacteriota bacterium
GCCCACCGGACCTCAGGACTGGTCCTCGGACGGGAAATTTATTCTCTATGGTGTGTTGTCGCCGAGGACGTCGAACGACCTGTGGATCTTGCCGATGGTTGGCGAGCAGAAGGCTGTCCCATTTATTCAAACGGAATTTGCCGAAATGCAAGCGCGTTTCTCACCTGATGGCCGCTGGGTCGCATACACTTCAAACGCGTCTGGACCATTTCAAGTCTATGTTCAGAGCTTTCCCGCATCTGGCGGTAAGTGGCAGATTTCCACCGACGGAGGCGCACAACCCCAGTGGCGCCACGACGGCAAAGAATTGTTCTTTCTCACTCCCAATCGAAAGCTCATGGCGGTAGAAGTCAATGGATCTGGAGCGACGTTCGTAGCGGGGGTTCCTCAAGATCTCTTCGAAGTGCGCACGAGTCCCCTGTTTCCTGGCCAGGGCAGTAGCTCATACTATGCCGCCTCCGGTGACGGCAAGCGCTTCCTGGTCAACACGCTGGTGGGAGAGTCTGGCTCCGTGCCCCTAACAATTGTTCTGAATTGGAGCGCCGGGCTGAGGCGATGACACTAGCAGCAGGCACAACGCTGGGCCGTTACGAAATTCGCTCGAAAATTGGCGAGGGCGGAATGGGAGAGGTGTATCGCGCGCACGATGAGAAGCTAAATCGCGACGTCGCGATCAAAGTCCTGCCCATCGCACTTTCAAAAGATCCAGACCGATTGCGGCGGTTCGAACAGGAATCACAGGCAGCCGGCGCGTTGAATCATCCGAACATTCTCGCTGTTTACGATGTCGGCACTCACGACGAGGCGCCCTATATCGTTTCTGAACTGCTCGAAGGCGAATCACTGAAAGAACGTCTAGATGACGGCCCGCTGCCGCAACGAAAAGCCATAGATTACGCGATTCAAATTGCGCATGGACTCGCCGCCGCGCATGAGAAGGGCATCATTCATCGAGACCTGAAACCAGACAATCTATTCGTTACCGGCGACGACCGCGTCAAGATTCTTGATTTCGGCATCGCGAAACTAATCGCGCCCAACGATGATGGAACGCCGCAAACTGAGATAGCGACGCGAAAAGTGCAAACCGATCCCGGAACGGTCGTGGGTACCGTGGGCTATATGTCGCCTGAACAGGTTCGCGGCAAACACATTGACCATCGTTCCGACATTTTTTCAGTTGGTGCGGTCCTCTACGAAATGCTTTCCGGCCAGCGCGCATTTCGGCGCGACACTGCGGTCGAAACGCTCAATGCGATTCTGAAAGAAGAACCACCGGAGTTGACCACAACGAACCGCAGCATTCCACCCGGGATGGAACGCGTCGTCTGGCACTGCCTGGAAAAAAGTCCTGAGCGCCGTTTTCAATCCGCGACAGATGTGGCATTCGCTCTCGAAGCGCTGTCTGGTGTCGCCACCCGCTCCACTGAAGGGACGCTGGTGACGGCCAGTACGCGCCCTCGATGGCTTACGAAGGAGCGATTGGTTTGGGCTTCTGTATGTGCGCTGTTGCTTGCCGCAACGCTTCTATTCGCTTATTGGTCGCGGCGACAACCTAACAGCCCGCACGCCGTTCGGTTGGGTTTGGTGACACCGCCTGAAGCCAGCGGACCGAACCGCATCGCCATTTCACCTGATGGAAAGCGAGTCGTGTTCATTGCGAACACCGCCGACGGTAAGCGATTGCTGTGGGTGCGGTCGTTGGATTCGCTGACGGCCCAGCCGCTCGCCGGTACCGATGGCGCCGTGAGTCCATTCTGGTCGCCCGACAGCCGACTCATAAGTTACTTTGCTTCCGGCAAGCTGCTAAAGGTTGATGCTTCGGGTGGACGACCACAAACGTTATGCAACGCCGAGCAAAATAGAGGAGGGGCGTGGAGCGCTAACGGTACGATCCTGTTTGCCGGAACTGAAGGATTGTATCGCGTCAGCAGTCAGGGTGGCGCCGCGTCGCTGGCCACGAAAGTTGGGCCCAAAGAAGAGGCTCATCGATGGCCGCAGTTTTTGCCGGATGGCCAGCACTTTGTTTTTCTTGCCGATGCAGCAACGGCGGAGGATCACCACATCCGTTTGGGATCGTTGGACTCGCAGGAGACGCAGATTCTTTTCGACGCGATCTCGCGCCTCGTTTACGCGCCTCCTGGGTATTTTCTTTACGTGAATCAAGGCGCGTTGATTGCGCGACGTTTTGACGCGAGTTCCATGAAGCTGACGGGAGAACCCGTCACCATTGTTGAGCACGTAGCCGAAGTTGGAGCCAATCATGAATACGATTTCTCGGTTTCCGATGACGGCGTATTGGCATACCAATCGGGGAATCCAAACGCACAACTCACCTGGTTCGATCGTGACGGCAAGAAGCTGAAGACGGCAGCCGAGATCGGCAACTACGCAGAAGTAGCGCTCTCTCCAGACGGACGACACGTGGCCGTCGGCATGCTGGACGCTGACGATCGCAGTTCGGACGTGTGGGTCGTTGATTTGGATCGGAACAGCAGTTCCCGGTTGACCTTCGATCCAAACGGCGATGGAACTCCAGTTTGGTCTCCAGATGGATCAAAGATCTTGTTTGGCTCAAATCGGGTGGGCAATGGTCAAGTCAATTTGTACCTAAAATCTTCCGCCGGCGCCGGCGACGAACAATTGTTGCTACAGTCGGACAGCGAAAAATTCGCCACTTGTTGGTCGAGGGATGGGCAATACATTTTCTTCGAGAACTGGGCGCCAAAAGCAAAGGCGGCAATTTGGGTTTTGCCGCTCACCGGCGATCGCCAACCCAGACCCATCCTCCAGTCAACATCATTTGAACAGTTTCAGCCAAAACTTTCACCGGATGGACATTTTCTGGCGTATACGTCGAACGAGTCCGGCCGCTGGGAAGTTTACGTTCAGTCCTTTCCACCTACTGGAGGGAAATGGCAGATATCTTCGGGCGGAGGCGGGCTGCCACTATGGCGACCTGACGGAAAGGAACTTTTCTTTCTAGCCGAAGGGGGAAAAGTCATGTCCGCCGAGATTAATACCACCGGCGGATTTCAAAGCGCCGTTCCCCGGCAACTCTTTCAAGCAGACATAAAGTATCGCGGCGACGCCTCGCCTTACGATGTGCGAGCCGATGGGCAGGCATTTCTCGTCAGTGTGCTGGCGGGAGGCAGCAGCGCCGCGCCGTTAACAATCGTCCTCAACTGGAATGCAGGTCTGAAATAGTGACACTTGCAGCCGGCACCAAACTCGGCCGCTACGAAATCCGCGCGAAGATTGGTGAGGGCGGAATGGGTGAGGTGTATTTGGCGCGCGATACGCAACTCGGTCGCGATGTCGCCGTGAAGGTATTGCCGTCAACTTATTCCGATGACGCCGAACGCCTCCATCGCTTTGAGCAGGAGGCCTGCGCCGCCAGCGCGCTCAATCATCCGAACATTCTGTCCATCTATGATGTGGGCACGCATGAAGGTGCGCCTTACGTTGTTTCGGAATTGCTTGAAGGGCAGACGCTGCGTCAGCGGTTGAATGGAACTCAATTGCCGCTGCGCAAGACGATCGACTACGCCCTTAAGATCGCGCACGGCCTCGCGGCCGCACACGAAAAAGGGATCGTTCATCGCGATCTCAAACCGGACAACCTGTTCATTACTAACGATGGACGCGTGAAGATTCTCGATTTTGGTTTGGCGAAGCTCACCGGTGCAGGCAACACGGAACTCTCGCAAACCAGCATTCCCACTCGCCGCGTCGATACCGATCCGGGCAAAGTGATGGGTACCGTTGGCTACATGTCACCGGAACAGGTCAAAGGTCGCGCGGTCGATCAACGTTCAGACATCTTCTCGTTTGGCGCGATCCTTTACGAAATGCTATCCGGTCGTCGTGCATTTCACGGTGAGTCGGCAGCCGAGACATTGAGCGCAATTCTGAAAGAAGATCCGACGGATCTTTCTGAAACCAACCAGCGAATTTCTCCCGCGTTGGAGCGGCTGGTCAATCACTGTCTGGAAAAGAATCCGGAAGAGCGATTCCACTCGGCAAGCGATCTGGCATTCGCGCTCGAAGCGCTGTCGGGATCATCATCCGGCGCAACTGAAACGCAGACGGTAATGGTATCGGCAACCAAGCAACGATGGATCAGACGTCATCCGGTCGCCGGATGGATCGT
>JBKPPE010000580.1:0-7779 GCA_046733375.1 Acidobacteriota bacterium
GATTTCCTGCTCGGCGCGCTCGTGCAGCTCACGGTTGGCAATGCACTCAATCGTTTCGGGCGTCAAACGAAGCAGCGCCAACTCACGCCGCGGCGCATCGAATACTGCTTCAGCGGATCCGAAATGTTCCAGCAAGCGCGCAGTCACACGTGGACCAACACCGGGAGTCATGTTGAGGGCAATCCAGTCTTTCATTTCAGCAGGCAGTGAGCGGTGAGCAGTAAGCAGTTTAGGGAGCTGGGATTCGGGAGCCGCTCAAATGCCGCGGCAGGAAATATCACCTTAATTGATCAGCGTCAAGAGTCAGCTGTCAGAACCGCGAGCGGTAGCGACCGGATCAAGGCTGAATACCGTCATGGCGGGACTTATGATCCCATCGCTACCGCTCCGGGTTCTGACACGTTAGACAAACTCTGCGACGAATCGGTAGTCTATACGCCTCTCAATTCGTCTTTGAATGAGTCGCGGAGGCGCATCTGTTCTGGTGAATGGCGCGGTCTTCAAAACCGTTAGTGAGACTGCGAGAGCAGGCTCAGGTAGGTTCGATTCCTACACGCCTCCGCCAAATTCTTTCGCCAAAAATCCAATACACTGCGTCTGAATAGCCGGCTGGGGACCTTTAAGGGAGAGACAATGAAAAGCTACTTTAGATTTGCGTTTGCTGCTGCGTTCATAGTGCTTCTCGTTGGTGGTATTGCACAGGCACAACCACGCGTAACGCGCGGTCGCGTCTACACAAAAGCTGACGTCGATCGCATCATCAAACGCGTCGAAGACAGCACCGACAAGTTCAAGAAAGAGTTTGACAAGGCACTTGATCGCAGCCGCCTGAACAACACCAACCGTGAAGATCAGTTGAACGAATACGCGAAAGACCTCGAGCACGCGACCGATGATCTACGCAAGCAATTCGATCGCACAGACAATTGGAGTGACAACAAAGAACACGTGCGCACCTGCTTGTCTCTCGCCTCCAAGATCAATGTCGCGATGCGTAATCGGCGCCTGGGACCGAAAGTGGAGAGCCGGTGGGCAAGTCTTCGTTACGACCTGAACACGCTGGCGGGCGTTTATAATCTGCCGCTGGTTGGGTCCACGCAGTACTGAAGTCAGATCCACAGAAGGCTGCCTCGCAATCTTTCTCAGTCACGCCGCGCTTTAGCGCGGCGTCGTGTGTTAGCTAAGGATTGGAAACCGTTTTAAACGGTTTTCAGTTTCGTGTGCAAAACCGAAACACCGGGCTAAAGCCAAGGTGTGAATAACACGCTACAACGACACCCGATTGGTTGGCCGCACAGTTCCCCTCTCCTTGATTTCCCCCATTTGTTTCCTTATTATTCTCGTTTTCGAACGAACGTTCGAATGGCCACAAGTGGGTGCGGACTTTAGTCTGTGCTGACTTAAAGGGACAACACCACAGACTGAAGTCTGTGCCACCATGATTAATTTTCAAATTTCACCTGACCAATACAAGCATTGGAAGCTTTCCTTCGACGGGCCAGTGGCGCGATTGACGATGGACGTGCAGGAAGATGAAACGCTCGGCGACGGCTATAAGCTGAAGCTGAATTCGTACGACCTTGGCGTTGACATCGAACTGGCAGACGCAGTTCAGCGGATCCGGTTCGAGCATCCTGAAGTGCGCGCGGTCGTCATCACCAGCCTGAAGCCGCGGATCTTCTGCGCGGGCGCGAATATTTACATGCTCGGCACCTCGTCGCACGCGTTCAAAGTAAATTTCTGCAAGTTCACGAACGAAACGCGTTGCGCGATCGAAGATGACTCGCGGGCGTCTGGTCGCCGCTACATCGCCGCGCTAAACGGTACCGCGTCGGGCGGTGGGTACGAATTGGCCATTGCCTGCGATGAGATTTATCTGGTTGACGATGGCAACTCGGCCGTTTCCCTTCCCGAAGTTCCGTTGCTCGGCGTCCTACCTGGAACAGGCGGTTTGACGCGACTGGTTGATAAACGAAAAGTCCGGCGCGATCGTGCGGACGTCTTTTCAACCCTCGCTGAAGGTTTGAAAGGTAAGCGCGCAAAAGAGTGGGGATTAATCGACGACACTTTTACGACGACGAAGTTTCAGAGCTCTATCGATGATCGTGTAGCGCAAATTGTTAATTTGCCTCCTGACGAAGCGGCGCAAGATAACGTCTTGCGCTACCACGGCGGAATCAAACTGAATCCTCTCGAAGTTCAATCAAGCGAAGACTGTCGCGACTACAAATACGTTTCGCTGAAGTTTCATCACGACAAACGCTACGTCGATCTCATACTGCACGCACCAGAGGCCGACCTTCCGACGACAACGGACGAAATTCAGAAACTAGGCGACGATTACTGGCCGCTGCGGGCGTATCGCGAACTGGACGATGCGTTGCTGCATCTGCGGGTGAACGAGCCGGAAATTGGCCTGGTGTGCATTCGCACCGAAGGGTCGATTGACCACGTGCTCTCGGTCGATAAGACGCTGGCCGCAAATCGGGAACACTGGCTGATTCGCGAAATCGTTCTGCAGATGGCCCGCGTGTTGCGACGCCTCGATCTAACGGCCAAGAGCTTTTTTTCGATCATCGAACCCGGCAGTTGCTTTGCGGGAAATCTGTTCGAGCTGGTGCTCGCTTCGGATCGCAGCTACATGCTGAACAACCCCGACGAAACAGTGGAAGTTGCGCTCAGCCAACTTAACACCGGCGTGTTTCCGATGAGCAACGGTCTAACTCGGCTGCAATCGCGCTTTCTTGCGGACCCGAAGAAGGCTTATCAAGCATTTGCCCACGAAGGGCGGTTCGACACGGAAGCGGCGGACGACGCTGGCTTAGTCACGTTCGCGCCAGACGATCTCGATTGGGGTGACGAGATTAGGGTTGCGATCGAAGAGCGCACTTCGCTTTCGCCTGACGCGCTGACGGGCATGGAAGCCTCGCTTCGCTTCGCGGGACCCGAAACGATGGATACAAAAATTTACGGCCGACTGACGGCTTGGCAGAACTGGATCTTTCAGCGACCGAATGCGGTCGGACCGAATGGCGCACTAACGAATTACGGCAAGCCGACACAGGCACAGTTTGATTTCAAGCGAACCTAATATGAAGTCAGAGGCTGAGTCATGAGATATGTGATCGCCGCAATCGCAATGCTTAGTTGCATGACAATCCTGGCTACCGGCCAGGCTCGGAAGCGCTCAAGTGTCGGAACGCCTTGCCGGATGAGCGCCGATCAGTTGCCCGAGATTCGAGGGTTGCGACTGGGTATGAGCGTCGCCGATGTCTTGGCAGGTTTTCCGGAACCGTCGAGCCGGAGTGCCATCCAAAAGGCCGTGGACGATGCAAAGAAGCCTGAAAGCTACGGTTTCGCTATCGCCTCACTGTTTCGCTCTGAGCCGCAAGCAAATCCAAATTTCGCTGGCCTGGAGTCAATCCAGCTTGAACTACTCGATGAGCGCGTCTCGTCATTTACTGTTCGCTATGATCGTCAAACACCGTGGGACGCTGTGGATCAATTCGCAGCCAGATTGGCTCATGCATTTCATTTGCCGGCGCCCGAACACTGGAAAACCGAATACGGCGTGAGAGTCTTGACGTGTAACGGCTTTACGATTTTCGTATTCCTAAACAACGGTAACGGGATCACTGTGAAGAATGCCACGGCGGAACAAGTCGTAAGAGTTCGCCGCGAAGCTGCAAAAGAAAAAGTACGTGAGGCTTTCAAGCCTTAATTGATTTATGAATCTAAACGAACGCATTCCTAACAACGTAAACCTCTCGGAAGACAAACGTCTTCAGCGCGCGCTGGAGAAGTGGCTGCCGAATTTTCTTTCATGGTGGCACGACATGGGGCCCGATGGGTTCCAGGAGAAAGACGTCTGGCTGCGCACCGCGATTGATGTCGGCAGCGAAGGTTGGGCGCACTTTGATTACGTGAAGATGCCGGAATATCGCTGGGGGATTTTTCTTGAACCGGCGCAAGCGGATGCGAAGGTCGGCTTCGGCGACAACTATGGCGCGCCCGCTTATCAGGAAGTTCCCGGCGAATTCCGGAACGCTTTGCGGCGCATTATCGTGACGCAGGGCGATACTGAGCCGGCTTCAGTTGAGCAGCAAAGGTTGCTCGGTCACACCTGTCCCTCGCTCTACGACATGCGCAATCTGTTTCAGGTAAACGTCGAGGAAGGCCGGCACCTTTGGGCGATGGTTTATCTGCTGCACGGATACTTCGGGCGCGATGGGCGCGATGAAGCCGATGCGCTGCTAGAGCGACGCAGTGGCAATCCTGACAAGCCGCGTATCCTTGAAGCATTCAATCAGCCGTGTGACGACTGGCTCAATTTTTATGCGTTCACGATGTTCACGGATCGCGACGGCAAGTATCAGCTGTCGGCGTTGGCTGAATCCGGATTCGAACCGCTGGCACGCACGTGTCGCTTCATGCTGACTGAAGAAGCCCATCACATGTTTGTCGGCGACACCGGCCTCAGCCGCGTCGTCAAACGAACTGCGCAACTGATGAAGCAGAACCGATTGGAAGACGTGCGCGCGCTTGGTGGGATTCCGCTCGACATCATCCAGAAGTACATAAATTTTTGGTTTAGCTATTCCCTCGATCTGTTTGGGGGTGAGATCAGCTCGAACTCGGCGGACTTCTTTGCGGCCGGATTGAAAGGTCGATTCAAAGAGCAGGAGCAATACACGGATCACGTCGCGGCTGAAGGCTCGTACACAATGATGGTGGTCGAAGACGGCAAGCTCGCGCCTCGCGAAGTGCCTTTGCGAAATGCGCTGAACGAAGTGCTCCGTGGGGAATATGTAAAGGACTGCGAAAAAGGTCTGGCGCGCTGGAACAAAGCGCTCGCGGACGAAGGTTTGAGCGAACGGCTCTCTCTGCCAAACATTCGTTTCCATCGCCATGTCGGCGAGTACGCCGGCCACTTCTTCGACATCGAAGGCAATCTGATTTCGAAAGAACAATTCGAGGCAAAGAAATCTGATTGGCTCCCGACCATCGAGGATCGCGAATATGTGCGCAGCCTGATGAAGCCGGTTACCGAAGTCGGCAAGATCGCGAACTGGATCGCGCCACCGACGAGCGGAATCAAAGGCAAGCCGTTTGAGTTTGAGTATGTGCGCCTCTAGTTTCCCGGCCGATAACACTTCAGCGCGCCCGGCCGTCATACCAGTGCGGATCAGATGAAAAAGATCATCATTACGGTTATCGCGCTGATCGCGGCCGGTTCAAACTGTTCCAGCCAGGGCGGACAACCATGCAACTTAGCGTCTCAGGCAAGCCGCGTCGCTGCGGCCAGCCAGGAAAGCTCGCCACAAGTACGTCAGAATACATTTGAAAAAGTGTGGCAGATCGTTCGCGACACTTTTTACGATCCAAATTTCAATGGCGTCGATTGGAACAAAGTGCACGAGCAATACCGTCCTTTGGCCGCCGCGGCGCGGACCGACGCGGAACTGCACGAAGTGCTGAAGCGGATGCTTGGCGAACTGCACGTCTCGCACATGGGCATCATCACTCCCGAGGAGATCGCGAAGCTGAGCGCCCCACCGGTGACCACGGGACTTGGACTGCAAATGGTGGAGGGAGAGGTCGTCGTGGTGCGAACTTTGCCGGGTTCATCAGCAGAGCGAATGGGTTTGCGGCCCGGCTATTTGATCAAGCAGATCGATGGCGTTGACGTGAAGGATTTGAAAGATGCGCTGCCCAAACTGCGTGGCGCCGCGAACACATCCGTTCGTGTGTCCTATTTGGATGAGCACGATCAGCTTCGCGAGTCGGTGTTACAGCGCTCGTTGTTGGGGCCTGAAGAAATCGATCGGCAAAAGGTCGGCCACCTCTCGATGTATGCTCTGCTGGTATCCAAGCGGCTGGAAAACGGTATTGGCTACATCCGATTTTCGTCATTCATCGCTTCACTCAAGAAAAAGCTGGACGCCGCGATCGATTCCATGCAGGACGCATCCGGGTTGATTGTCGATCTCCGCGGAAATGGCGGCGGCGATGATAGCGTAGCCATCGCGATCGCCAATCATTTTTTTGAAAAGCCCACCGTACTCATGATTACCCGCACGCGGAAAGGCGATTTGGATTACTACAAAGCGCGCCCGACGAGCCATCCCTATCTAAAGCCGGTTGTCTTTCTGGTTGATGACGGCAGCGGTTCGGCCAGCGAGCAGCTAACGGCCGGCTTACAAGAGGCCGGGCGCGCCTACATCATCGGACAGAAAACCGACGGCGAAGATCTGGACGCCGACCTCGCCAAATTGCCTACCGGCGCTTATCTGCTTTACGCGATGGGCCAGCCTCGTACGCCCAAAGGCGTGGTGATCGAAGGGCGCGGCGTCGTTCCTGATTTGGAAGTAAGTCTGACACGTCGAGAGCTCTTAAAGGGCAACGATGAGCAACTCAGCGCCGCAATTAAGTACATCAAGAGCAAATCGGCGCAATAACGCATGACAATAAACCACGATTCCGATATCTCGCGTTACGATCAAAAGCTCGAACACATTTTGCGCACGTCCGCGCGCATTTTCGCCGAGAAGAGTTATCACTCCACCTCGATGCGCGACATCTCACGCGCGACGGGTGTCAGCCTCGCGGGGCTCTATCATTACTGCAAATCGAAAGAGGAGCTGCTGTTTCTGATTCAGGATCACTGTTTCGGCCGCGTCCTGGAACGATTCGCAGAGCGGATCGCAGGCATCGATGATCCGATGACAAAGCTGCATATCTTTATCGACAACCACCTCTCGTTTTTTGCCGCCAATATGGCTGAAATGAAGGTGTTGTCGCACGAGGCCGAATCGCTCGAAGGCGATCTGCACAAACACATATCGACAAAGAAAGACCGATACGCGACGCTGGCGCGCGACATCCTCCGCGAAATTCAGGAACAACAACCCGTCTCGGATCGCGTCGATCCGACCGTGGCCACTTACGCGCTGTTTGGCATGATGAATTGGATTTATAACTGGTACGATCCGTCTGGTAAGCTCAAGGTTACTCAACTAGTTGACCAAATCACGAATCTCTTTGTGAGCGGATTCGTGGCCGATTCATCGCGTCAGTTGACTGCGACGGGCCGGAACAATCGCACTCAACCGGTCAGTGTCTGGACTTCCAAAAGCATTAATTAGTTGCTCGCCAATGCGAAAACAACTTCCGGTCTGCCAATATTTGCTGACTTTGATGGTGCTGTTGGTGTTTGGTGTTTACGCCAACGTCGAGGCGCAGCGATCTTCCCGGCCGCGATCAAAACCCGCGGGACCTTTTCATAAATTCGCGGCCGGTACATCCGCCGAAGGCATCAGATTTGAGTTAATCAATAATCTCGTGCTCGTTCAGGCGCGCGTCAACAACTCGGATCTGCTTTGGTTCATTTTCGACACGGGCGCAACCTATACAGTCATTGACACCAAGCGCGCGGCGGCGCTCGGTCTCAAGGCAAAGGGTAAGATTGTCAGCACCGGATCTGCGGGGCAGGCAGAAGCTCAGCGCGTGCGCGACGTAACGATTCAGTTACCCGGTTTCGAAATCGCCCGCTTGACCATTTACACGCTTCCGATCGACTTCTTTTCGGCGCACTTCGGAATTCCAATTAGCGGGGTTATCGGCAATGACATCATTGGCCGCGTGGTAGTCGAGATTGATTACGCGCAACAGAAACTGAATTTCTACGACGCGTCGAGCTACCAGCCCAGCGGCAACGGTCAGGCGTTTCCGGTAACGCTTCAGGCTGTCTCTTATACACATCTGACGCTGCCGACGAAG
>JBKPPE010000581.1:0-3916 GCA_046733375.1 Acidobacteriota bacterium
GCAACTACGAATAAAGGCTACTCACCGGCGAGTCCACTTCAAGCGCGTGTTGGATTGCGGCCTTAACTTCAAGCGAAATTTCAAGTCTGTACGTTGCCGTTTCTACCTTAAGTAAAATAACGGTCTACGACTGCAATTAAGGTTCTAAGGTGCTCGTCTGTTTTCTTTACGTTTTCTTCTGTATGAATCTGCGAGTTAATCAGAGCTGCAATTCGCTCGTCCATTTCATCAATCAGCCAAGCGAGCAATCCAACGCTGCGCTCGAGCGGCGGCGGGCTAGTTGAAATTATTAACTTGCAATCTATTCCTTCGAGTCACTGCAAGTTGAAAAGCGCTTCGCATAACAAGATGCACGGACAAAGCAACGAAAAGATTCCCAACTATTCCTGTCCCAATCACAACCGGATGACCCCAGATCCCTCCGTATCCATATGCACTGAGTGGCCAACCGAAATACACGAGCCGGTGCTAACCTCAACCCCTTACTTCTTTACGCGGTAGGAAAGCAGCACAACACCGCTGTCGTAAACCTTGCTATCGAATAACTCTAAAGCAACGTTCTTGCCGATGTCGGACATCAGCGGGATACCCGAGCCAAGCAGCAGCGGGTTCACCTTCAGGATGACATCGTCGATAAGGCCTTCCTTAAACAGTGCCGTCGCTAAAGCCGCGCCGCCGCACAGGTAGATGTCTTTACCGGTCTCAGCTTTTAGTCTCCTGACCACGCGGACGGCGTCCTCGCCGACGACCTCGACACGCTCGTCCGGGCTCTCATTCATCGTTCGCGAAAAGACGTAGCTCTTCAGGTGCGGGTAGGGGTCGGTGACGCCCATCTTCAGCCCCACCTCGTAGGTATTGCGCCCCATGAGGACGGTACCGTACGACTGTAAAGACTTCAGGTAATCTGCCACATGCTCACCTTCCATGGGGAAGCAGTCGAAAGAGCCGTCCTCACGAGCGATGAACCCATCGGCGGTAGTGGCGACATGATACTTTAGTTTTCGCATCCGACTTAAACCCCCGGTCCGACAGGAGAGCAATCTAACGTTGCCGCTTCAGTGGCTCACCCACGCAACTCAACCAAGAAGCCCGCTCATTGCGAGTCCGTTCCAAGCGCTTATAGGTCTGCAAGTTCTTCACTCCTTGTTTGGCTTAGACAGCAACCCTATGAAGTCGTTCGATGCGTGTGTCAATGCGTGTGCTCAAAAACGGGTGAGAACTGGGTAGAAACGAGCCGCCATTTTCCGCTCAACTTCAGATAGACGTTCGTGTACCGCACAAAATCGAAATTCACAGGATATTGCCTTCGTAGCGTTACTCCATCACTAAATTCCAAATGCATACGTCCAGTTAGCAGGGCGGTTTCCCCATACTGCCGGACTTCAATGTTTTCCGTGCGGAAAGATGTGCCTCCGATGATTTGATTCAAGTATTCCGCTTTGGTTAAAACAGAACCGCCCGGCCCTGTGAAACTATAATCATCGGCCAAGATCGCGTTTAAGATGGTCCTTGCCTCTTTTCCCTTTACTGTGGACCAAGATGCCCAGTCTTTATCAATGCTGAGGACATCTGTTGCTTGGTTCGAGATGCTCTGACTAAACACCACTGAAACGAGAAGAAGCAAAACAAGAGAACTAATCATAACCTTCATTTCTCGATCCCCTTTACAACGGGAAGCATTGAACGTTGCGCTTGAGCGGCTCGCCCACGCAACTTAACAAAGAAGCCCTCTCATCGCGAGTCCGCTCCAAGCGCGTGTTATGCGTTAGGTCGCTTTAAATACCCTTTTACCTCAGAGCGCAGAAATCCACCGCTCGTATTTTTCTTGTGTTTTGGATATCCACTCCTTAATTAAGACACTGCGTTGCGGTTGGCCCGTTTTCTCAAGCGCCTCGATCTCTTTTAGCAACGTAGCCTTCACGCTGTGCAACCCTGCCCTCATGAAATTTCCCAGGTTCTTAGAAGCGACCTCGTCCAAAGTCGGGAACTCATCTTGCAACTCCTTCAATTTATTCGGTTCAAAATCCTCACTGAGAAGCGAGACGGATTTCTTTAATCCCGTCAGCTGATTCTCATCGAAGCCGACTGTAGACTCGTGGACGCTTTGTAGTAGCTGCAGCACCCGCCTGAGTTGTGTCTTACTGCCCGCAGTCTGGGCCTTGGTCACAGCGGCGAGGTAAGGCTTTCCCTCATAGGTGCCGTCCGTGAATACCACGGTGCTAACTTCGATACTCGTTGACTGTTCCGGCACGTAGCCGTAAGAGGTTGCCTGGCCGCGTCCCGCGCTCCACAAATCCTCATCGTGAGCTTCGCCCGGCTCGATTAGCGGGTGTTCCCACGTCCCCTGAGGCCACTTCAGCAAAAGCATCTGCTCCCCACTGTAGGTATTTAGTTCCAGCGCGAGCACTCTTTTATTAGAGAGATTCCTCAGGGAAATCCGGTACGGGGTTGGCGTAATTGTGGCTTCGACTTTTGTTACCACAATGGACTCGGTCCTATTCCTCACTTCAGGCTGGGAGGCAGCAGCGTCATTGACTCTGACCACCGCGACGTCAAAGGGTCTGACGCCGAACTGTTCCATCTCTTTGACGGTCACTTTCTCACCTTCACCCACGAGGTATGTGGCCACGTCCTGCTGGCCCATGTCATAGAACTCGCCCTTCACTACTGAGACCTTAATCTTCCAGGCGTTTCCCTCCGAAGAGGCAGTGATAAGTACCTCCGATACCTGCTCACTATTCTTGTCCGCTCGCTTGACGATTTCGCCTGGAGCTAAGGTGAACGAACCTTGATTCTTCGACTTGCCCTCTAGGAGTAAGTGAAACGATTGACCGCGGTGGTTGGTGATCTGAATTGCGAAACGGCTCACCGGACGGTTTTCTCGATTCTGAAAAGCAATTATTGGCGTGGTAATTGTGAAAAATGCAATTAGGATGGAAGCGACTCTCATGTGCGCCATATTGAACCCCTGTTGTTTTATGCGCAAGATTTGAAGGCACAGTACGCATAACGCTGCGCCTGAGCGGCTCGCCCACGCAGCTCAACAGAGAAGCCCGTTCATGGCGAGTCCGCTCCAAGCGCGTGCTCGATGCGCTGTAGCTTCAGACTTTTATTTTGAGCATGCTATTGCCAATAACGACCTTGCATTGTTAGGAACTTCTTACGCCACTTGAGGTCTAATCTATTCATGATTTCAGATTGCGTCTACTGTGGAATACTGGAGCTCAATGCGACGGCTTTCTTTCAGGACACGTTCGCACTTCTCAAGGTGATCGCTCCGAGTGCAATATGCCTAACTCTTTGGAGGCTCTTCGTCACTAATAGATCTGGTCCGCCAGGTGGGATCGTCGTTTTGGGCTTGGATGCCAGCTCTTCAATCTATTCTAATTCTGGACGGTCAGTCTCAAGTTATCATCGATTATCGTACTGCCTTATCAGCATTCTTACTTTTATTTTAGGAGTTGTGAGTTCTGAGGGAGTCAAATTTCTGCGTGACTTTATTCGTTGAGACCAATTAGAGAGCATTGACCATTGCGCCCGTCGCGTTGGTCAACGTCTTTCAATTTCTTCCTCCTCCATTATCAGAAGACTCATCTATCGCTCCTTTTACGAGACGGTACACGCCAAATACAACAAACCACAATGCTAAGCTCACGATTGAAGTTGCAATTGCCGAAGCCATCTCTGTGTGTTGAATCCACGCAAAGAGGGGCTTAATCAAGAAAGATAATAACGAAGACAAGAGCGTTACACCGAAAAATGTATTCACGAATGGACGGTTAGTTTTTGTTAGGTTAGTAATTGTAAATCTCATGGAAGCTGGTATGCGAATTTAGATTGGGAGCCGTCCAACATTGTGCTTGAGCGGGCCACCGACTCAAATTAACAAAGAACCCGCTCATGGCGAGTCCCCTCC
>JBKPPE010000582.1:0-6836 GCA_046733375.1 Acidobacteriota bacterium
TGTCTCGTGGGCTCGGAGATGTGTATAAGAGACAGCTTGCACCAGCGCGAGTGTGCGAAGGCAGACGTACAGGTGTTCAAGACCCTTGCCAAACGGCGTCGACTCATTGCCAACAACCAGCGAAACCTCGGCGCGCTCCTCGATAAAATGCTTTACGAGCGAGGCGGCCTGAATCACTCCGTTCTCAAACCTGATCCGAAAATTCTCCCGGTCGATGTCTTCAGTCAAACGCGTGTCGAGGAGAATTGTCATTCGCCTCTCGTCTTCCGCGGTGAATTCGCGCACAGTCAGACGACGCGCCCGCGCGGTCGCCTTCCAATCGATATGCCGCAGGTCGTCGCGCTGCTGATAGTCGCGGAGCATCAGCAGGTCATGGCCAAAGCCGCGCCGAAACGAGGCGCTTTGTCCCGTAAATAGCGGCAAAAGATGTAACTCGTCGGCGACCGGCTGCGGCTTTGGATATACAGTGATGTCCACTTCACGCGAGTGCAGCCGGCGTCGATGCCGAAAGAAACCAAATGGGAACCGCGTGGACAGTTCGAACCCCGTGACCAGCACATGCCCTCGCTTCCGAAACAACTGTTCGATCGTTTGCTCGGCTGCAGCGCGATGCGGAATGTAAGTGAAATACGCGAGCGTGCGTTTCAGGAAACGACTGCGCCGGTCTACTTTCTTTGCTTTTCGATCCGCCGGTCCGCGCGCTTCGACTAGAATCGAAAACGAAGGCAAGAGACGCTTCTCGTTTTTGATCGTCACCAACACTTCGGTTGGCTCGCCCGCGAAGATGTGATCGGGAAACCGCGCGGCAACCGTCAGATCGCGCAGCGTCAATCGCGCCGCTGCCCACGAGACGAACAGGGTCGACAGCATGATCGAGAACACGAGAAACAGAAGATTGTTTCCGGTATTCCACGCCGCCAACGCCACGACTACGAGAATGATGATGAAGACTACTCCACCAGCGGTCACTTCCAGCGGCAAGCCGCGATTTGCGACCTCGAGGTAAGCGGACCGCGCCAGCGGCGGCACCACCAGTATCGTTATCAGTAAGGCAAACAGGAGCGAGGCAATCGCGCCGACGCCGGCGAGACTCGGCTCTCCCAGATGGCGCGCGAAGATTGTGAAGAACGCAGTGGCGCAGCCACCGATGACAAGAAGCGTGCCGAGAATCGTATTGCGCCAGCGCTTCACAACGGCACGCTGACAGTCTTGAGGATTTCGTGCAACACAGCTTCAGCTTCTTCGCTGCGTCGCATTGCAGAGGAGTAGCGAGAACTTACCGTGAGCCGGTGCGCGAACACGGGAATGACCAGACGCTTGACGTCATCGGGAATGCAATAGTCACGTTCTTCGGTTAACGCGAGTGCCTGGGCCGCGCGAAAGAGAGCCAGCGTCCCACGCGGACTAACACCGAGATCCAACATCTCGGATGCTCTCGTCGAGGCGACAATTCTCATTAAGTAATCAACGATCGCGTCATCAACCGAAACTTCTGCGACGGCCCGTTGCAGATCGAGGATCTCTTCGCTCGTCATTACCGCCTGCGTGTCGTCCAGCGGGTCAGTGTGCTCACGATCGCGAAGCATCTGCTTCTCGTCGACCGCTCCGGGATAACCAATTCGCAGGCGCAGCATGAATCGATCGAGTTGCGACTCAGGCAGAGGATAAGTTCCGTGATGTTCAATCGGATTCTGCGTGGCCATGACAATGAAGGGCTGCGGCAGAGTATGCGTAAGTCCTTCGACCGTCACATGACCTTCGGCCATAGCTTCAAGCAGCGCCGATTGCGTCTTTGGCGTCGTGCGATTGATTTCGTCCGCGAGGATGACGTTGGCGAAAATCGGCCCGGGCCGCCACTCGAATGCGGACGAGTTCTGATCGTAAACAGACAGGCCGAGCACATCTGAGGGCAGCAAGTCGGACGTGAATTGAATCCGCTGGAATGAACAGTCGAGCGAGCGCGCGAGTGCATGAGCAAGAGTTGTCTTGCCAACACCGGGCACGTCTTCGACAAGCAAATGACCTCCGGCCAGCAACGTGACGATGGCGAGGCGCACCGCTTCCGGCTTGCCGCGAATCACTCGCTCAATCTCGGTTTGCAGGAGCCCGATTTTTTCTGCTGTATTGACGCGCGGCGCGTCGGCTGGGCGCAGTTGCCTCATAGAAACGCCATTTTACATGCAATGACGGGTTGCGGCTATCACGACTTTCAGATGGCGCGCGTCTGGCAAGCAGATGCTCGCCAGTGATAAGATTTGCGCGTCGCAGCCGGGTTGCGGGCTTTCATTTCGGAACTCGCTCCGCGGTGGGGCGTTTTTAGCAAAGGAACTTCCAATGAATAAGACCCTCAAAACTCAACGGAACGAACGCGGCTTTACATTGATCGAATTGATGATCGTGATCGCGATCATCGGCATTCTGATCGGTGCGGCGGTAGTCGGCTGGCGAGCCGCGACGCGATCTGGTAACGAAGCGGCGACACTCCAAAACCTCAGGACCATTGCGGCCGTTCAAATTCAGTACTACAACACGCACGGTCGATCATTTGCGACGTTTGAACAGCTTACAAAAGAACAGTTTCTGAGCTCTAAATTCTCCGGTAACCCGCCGTTGGCTGATGGGTACGTCTACACACTGAAAGTGACGCCAAAAACGGCCAACTCGACTTCGTCTTACACATTGAATGCCGACCCGGTAGACGAAGGTTCAGGTACGAACCACTTCTACATTGATAACACTGACAGCAGCATTCACTCCAACGCGACGCAGCCCGCCGCTGCCAGCGATCCAGTGCAATAGACGCGCTTCGAACGTCTATTAATAGGGTTCTTTTCAAAATCCAGGCAGAGTATTATCAACGTCCCAACAGTTTAGCTCCCAGTCGTGTGCCGCCACGGCTACCGCGGCTACGTAGCTTCGGCCCACATCGATCGATTTGATTGACCAGCGCGACGCCTCATCTTTGTTCCAGTTTGTGCGTAAGAGCTGTGCCGGTTCACCGGGCGTCAGCGTTACCTCGAATTGGTCCAATGGCAATGACAGGCCAGTTCCCGTTGCCTTAATAAAAGCTTCCTTACGCGTCCAACAGTTGAAGAATGCTTCCGGTCGCAGCTCTGCCGACACTGCATTCAAACAAGCGACTTCGCCCCGTGAGAAAAATCGATTTGCAATGTCATCGCCGGTGAATTCCGGCTTGATGAGTTCTAGATCTATGCCAATCTCGCCAATGTGTGTAAAGCCGTAAAGGGCAAGACCTGACGAATGTGCCAAATTAAAGTACAACGGTGGTGCGGGCGAACAGGAATCTGCGAGTTGCGGCTTCCCATTGACACCATAGGCAAACTCAATATCGGCCGCAGGCCTTTTCAGGTACCGCGACAAAATCGATCTCAGACATCCGCGCGCCACAATAAAATGTTGACGATCTCTTTCGAAGTGGAAGCGCGCAGCGCGAGTAAGCTCGTCGTGTGAAAGCAGTTGCCGCAGTCGCTCGACGATTATGGGCGTTCGATCGAGAGAAGCGCGCCAAACATGAACATCCTTTGCTCCGATGCCGGCCATGAGACGCGCTGCTTTATGTTTCAGACTTCTCAGTTGATGGTGGGGCGTAACGGGGAACTTCAAACTTCAGCACATTTTTACAAAATGTGATCCAATCAGGTGTAACGTTATCAAAGATCACATTCTCGTCCATGAATATCCCATCCGTAACCACAAAATCTTCGTGAAGATAAAGAAAATCGTTTTCGGTCAAAGGTCGTGGAGAAGAGTTCTCTTTTCTGGCGTTCTCAGACTTTTCTATCCAACCACTGAACTCTCGAAATCGTGGAATCATGTATGCCTTACAATACTGACCCGTCTTGCTCATTAGCTCTCCCTCCATCGGTATGAACCCCTGCGCGTGGCACGGTCAAGACACGCGGAAGCGATCCACAGAAAATTTAGACAAAGAGCTGTTGTTGTAATCATTGAATGAATTGCGCACAGAATCGGCTTTCAATGGTTCTCCCGAGATCACGAGGACTATGTCGGAATTTTTGACAGGTCTTCCGGTCTCCGCAAACGGAATTAGAGTGCCATTTGGGTTGAGTTGCCAAAGTTGCCGGCCCCAAACCGATGACAGAAGAAAGGTGCCGCTAACTCTTGTTTGCAGCCTCCTCCATTTTCTTACGCAGGCTAAGCGGCCGCATGTCAGTCCAGACTTCCTTGATGTACTCCAGACACTCCGCCTTGGGACCTGTCTTACCGGCATCCTTCCAGCCCAGTGCATTTTCTCGATCGGCCGGCCAAATCGAGTATTGCTCCTCGTGGTTGACTACCACTTTGTAAATCGTGTTGTCCTCAGACTCTTCACGGTCCATCGTCGTCGCTCCTTCTTACTGAATTCGTATCGATCGTGCGCTTACGTTTACCCATTGGCCCGTCATCAAGCAGTGGGGCAAAGCGATCTCAAACTTGAAAGCATCATTAAAGACCTACATTTGGTCGTCGGATGGATACGAGTGTCTCTTATAATGCAAAATAAATCGCGAGAGAAGCAACCGCCTTTAGTCCCCGGGTCTTTCTGTCTCTTCTTTCGCGTTCCACCTCAACCCTTCGGAAGTTTTCGTCCAATCACTAAAGCTCAATTAGCAGCAGCCTTTCGGCAGTGTCTAAAGATTCGTTCCTCTATTTTCCGGTGTACCCGCGGTTTTGCCCATTTGTTTAAGTGTCACATCGCGTGCAAGGCCGTGGCACGAAATTCTCCAAACTCATGTGTCTTTGATAATATGACAATTTAGGAGCTCGTTATTTAGAAGATCGAGAATACGAGTAACCACGGGCAGGCTCTTTGATGACTTCCACAATAGTCATACGGGAAATAGATTCAATTTTGGATAGCTCGAGGATGCCAAATGGGGTCAACGCCTCAAACTAAGCCCTCATGCGTTTACGGCCACTTGGCGGCGCAAGCGGAGCGGACCCCGCACGCATTGGCTATCGCCGCGCCAGGCAGGCGACCACTAACTTATCAAGGTCTGCTCACGCAGACACATGCCGTAAGGGCTGCCCTCAATTCAATGGGCATTGGCCGCAATGACCGCGTTGTGATCGCTGTCGAAAACGGTCCTGAGATGGCGGTGGCCTTTATCGCAATGGCGTCGTGTGTAACTTGTGTTCCACTCAATCCAAACTACCGCGCTGATGAGTTTGAGTTTTACATGTCACGCCTAAACGCCAAGGCGCTGGTGGTTGACTCGGAAAATGGGTCTGCGGCGAAGGCTGCAGGCACTGCGCTGGGCCTCTCGATCATCGAACTCTCACCTGAGCGCGATGCCGAAGCCGGGATCTTCCAGCTCAGCGGCGGTGCGGGTCTGTCGAAACCGCGCGAAGGTTTCGCGCAACCAGAAGATCAGGCTCTTCTGCTTCACACCTCCGGCACGACATCGGCGCCAAAGAACGTTGCCTTGACCCATGGCAACATCTGCAGCATGGCTACGAACAATCAACTTTTTCTTGGGCTCACGGGCGATGATCTCTGCCTCAACGTGATGCCCCTCTTCCATTCCACTGGTCTAATTGGGGTCACACTCTCCTCGATAATCAGTGGGGCTGGTGTTGTTTGTCCCCAGGGTTTCTATGCGCCCAAGTTCGTTGAATGGTTTCAGGAATTCGGCCCCACCTGGTTCACCGCCGTACCGAGCATTCATCAGGCTATCCTGTTACGCACGGGGGTCGAGAGAGAGCGCGTCTCTCAAAATCGGTTGCGGTTCATACGGTCATCGTCGTCGGCATTGCCCAGATCGGTTTTGCAGGAGCTGGAGGAGACCTTTAACGCACCGGTAATTGAATCTTACGGGTTGACTGAATGTGGAATGATCGCGTGCAATCCGCTTCCGCCCGGTAAACGAAAGGTGGGATCGGTCGGAGTTCCAACCCTGGTAGACCTTGCGGTCATGGATGAGTTGGGGGGGTTATTGGCGCCTCATGAGACCGGTGAAGTGGTGGTACGCGGCGCATGCGTAATGACAAGTTACGAGGACGACATCACGGTGCGTGAAGAGTCCTTCAGGGGAGATTGGTTTAAAACTGGCGACCAAGGTTTTCTCGATACCAGCGGTTATCTATTTCTCACCGGAAGGCTCAAAGAGATTATCAACCGCGGCGGCGAAAAGATCGCGCCTCTTGAAGTTGACAAAGCGCTTATGGACCACCCCGCCGTAGAGCAGGCCGTAACATTTGCGGTACCGAATGAAATACTAGGCGAGGAAGTCGCCGCAGCCGTAGTCCTTCGCCCGCAGTGCACTGCTACGGAGAAGCAGATTCGGGAGTTCGTTACCAAACGTCTTGCTGACTTTAAGGTTCCCCGCCAGGTGTTGATCCTAACTGAGATTCCCAAGGGAGCCTTTGGCAAGATACAGCGAAAGGGGCTGGCAAAACTTCTTGGAGTTAAGGCCTGTGACCAATTGCCCTTAAAGAGCGAAGTACGATATGCGCCACCTGGTACTTGGGAAGAGTCGAAGTTAGTTGAGATCTGGGCCCATGTGCTGGGAGTGAGTTTAGTTGGGATTCACGACGACTTTTTCCAGTTGGGAGGTGACTCTATTCTCGCTACCCAAGTTGTCTCTCAGGTGCGCAACGTCATGCAGGTGGAGTTGTCACCGGTGAGTTTGTTTGAAATGCCAACCATAGCCGAGCTCGCCCGGAGCCTTCAAACCGTGCGTAGGAAAGTTGGACCCGCGGCCATGCCCATTCGGTCGGTACCGAGAGGTTGAGCGCGGTCCCCTGCTCTCGTTAGCCTACCTGGGCCAGGGGCGAATTAATGTGTCAGCAATTGCGGATTACTAATGATTACC
>JBKPPE010000583.1:0-5542 GCA_046733375.1 Acidobacteriota bacterium
ACGCTGATCCAACCAGCCGGCAATTCCGGCACCGAAACCAGTCGCGTAAGCTTGGTTACGACTTCAGTCAGAACCACGTTGCCGCCCAGGCTGCCGTGTACCCACGCAACAATTTCCGGTGATGTTTTCTTTTGCGCGAGGGTGGTCAGCAACCACGGCGTGAACGCAGCAAAAACGACGGCATGCGTCACGGCCCATGGCTTTTTATTTTCCCGGCCCAGCCGCGAACCAATCCAAATAAATGCAAGTTGCGCCGCCAAAAAGAAGAAGTATTCGTAATGCGTGTACAGTCCCGCGATTGAGAGCACGGCGTAACTGACATATGGCCACCGTTTCTTACGGTACTTCTGCGACAACGCGATCACGTAGGTTGACGAGACCGCTAAAAGTACGACAAGCGAATACATTCGCGCTTGTTGCGAGAAATAGATCTGGTCGGGTGCCAGAGCCATGAATGACGCGCTTGCCAGGCCGACGAACATGCCAAACAAATGCTCGGCGAGAAGAAAAGTGACACCCGCCGCAAGTGCACCAAACAGCGCGGAAGGAAACCGAAGCGCCCAAGCGGAATTTCCCGCGGCCCGAATCCAGTAGTGCATGAGAAAAAAATACAAGGGCAAGTGCACGTTACGTCTCAGGACCGGCGGAATGGCCGTTAACCCAACGCCGGCTTCAGGCTTGAGCAGTGGCCGATATCCCCCGGTGGTTAACGGCACGGCGGGACGTGCCGATAGAGACTCGTCGTGGAGATAAACATATTGATGTCCGGTGGCTGCCGGGAGGGTATAGAACTCATCGCACTCCAGGCCCTGCTTGTCTAAGTCGTGGATGCGCAGGGTGAAGCTTACCAGTGACAGGCAAATAGCAAGCAGCGCTATCTTTCGGGATGCGACGACTTGAATGAGGGATCGACCTTCGGCGGGCGGAGTGCCTTTCTTTTTTTTGGTGGCAGTGTGCGTCATGAGGATTGAATCATGTTAGCCAGAGGTCTTGCGGCGCGTAGACATTTGTTGTCAGCAAAGCTGCAAAACTGTTGACATCCGATGGACGTTATCTATAATGCGCGCCGAACATAAAACTTAGCCACGTTGATGGCGCGTCGGATCCCGCAGTCCCAGAAACGTCTCAGCGTTCCTCGAACGCAGGTGCGGCCAATCCCATCAACACGCTTCATGAAATAAACTCCAGGGCGCGCCATAGTACAACAGGAGCGCCGATTAGCTCCCCTGGCTTTACGATCGAGCAGAGGAAACCTCAATGCCCCTTCGTCTCCGTCTGACCCCACACTCGACGGTCTACGTGTGCGTCCTGGCCGTTGCTGTAGCCGCAGTCACGAGCTGGGCCACTTTCACGGCTTACACGGCGAAGCTCGACAAGCATTCGCACTCGCTCGAATCAGGTGACTTCAAACAGACGCCACGCGGAAAAACCAAAGCGCAATACGGTGATCTGCCCCTCAGCTTCGAATTGAACCGGGGACAAGCGGACGGCACTGTTAAATTCTTAGCGCGCGGCGCCGGCTACAATATCTTTCTTACACCCACCGAAGCTGCATTGGTGCTTTCAGGGTCGAGCGCTGCGACGGAAACGTCAGCCGTTAACGAAAGCGAGATCGATTCTGATGGTCCAACGTTTCGTCACCACCAGATTGAAACATCGATTAGCGCCAAAGCCACACCTCCATTGGTCGTGCGGATGAAGCTGGACGGAGCGAGTCCCGGACGAGTTGAAGGCGTTCAGGAGCTGCCGGGGAAAGTAAACTACTTCATCGGTGACGACGCTTCGAAATGGCTCACCGACATTCCCACCTTCCGCAAGGTTGCTTACCGCAATGTGTATGAGGGCATCGACGCCGTCTACTACGGTAATCGCCAACAATTGGAATACGACTTAGTGGTCGCACCTGGCGCTGATCCGAGCGTCATCAAGATTAAATACGAAGGCACAGAGAGCCTGAGCGTCAATCGCGAAGGCACGCTGCTTTTGAAGACAAGGGCCGGAGAAATACAACAGCCGAAACCACTGATTTACCAACAGGAAAATGGCCAGCGAAAATTGATCGAAGGCCGGTACGTAACGCGCGGAAGTAAGCGCGTCGGATTTCGTTTGGGCAAATATGATCGCAACAAACCGCTCGTAATCGATCCAAAGCTCGTTTACCTGTCGCTCGTTAATGGGAGCGGCTACGGTTATACGATCGCCGTTGATGCAAATGGTTCGGCGTACATTGCCGGTGAAGTTTTTGATGCTTCGCTAAATCCAACCCTCGGTGCATTTCAAACGCTGCTCGCTGGGACCGATAACGCGTTCGTTACCAAGCTGGATGCCAGTGGAACCAGTGTTGTGTACTCGACGTATCTGGGCAGCGCCAACGGTGCCTACGCAGATGGAATTGCCGTCGACGGACAAGGCAACGCGTACGTGACAGGCGGCGGCGGCGCCGGCTTTCCAACTACAGCCGGCGCTTATCAAACGACAAACCGTGGCAGGTACGACTGCTTTGTGACCAAACTCAACGCCGCAGGAAGCGCGTTGGTTTATTCCACGTTCTATGGTGGTAACAACTACGACGAAGGCGACGGAATTGCCGTCGACGCTGCCGGCAATGCGTACGTCGGCGGTATCGCGGGATCGACCGATCTGATTACGACTGCGGGCGCACCACAAAGCGCGAACAGCGGTGGCTTTGATGGATTTGCCATCAAGCTAAATCCGAGTGGCAGTGCCGTTCAATACGCTACATATTTCGGCGGAGGCGGTCTCGATTACGTGAACGGCACAATCGCAGTCGATTTGTCTGGAAATGCATATGTCAGCGGGCTGACCAGTTCCTTTAACCTGCCGCAAGTGAACTCTCTGATGGGACCGGGCGGCCTAGATCGCGGCATTTTCAAAAGCACTAATTCGGGCGCCGCGTGGAGCCTGAGCCGAAACGGATTACAGACCAGCGCCGTCAACGCGCTGGTCGTCGATCGCAATGCGTCTAACACGCTTTACGCGGCGACCGCGGGCGGCGTCTATAAGTCAACGGACGCAGGACTAAATTGGGCGAACACGGGCGCGATATATCCGACCGGGCTGGCGCTTGCGATGGCGAATTCGTCGACAATCTACGTCGGCACCGAGGGCGGTGTTAACAAAACGACGAACGCCGGCACAAGCTGGTCCGTTTCTTACGCCGGAAACGCTATTCGATCTTTGGCAGTCGATCCTTCGAATGCAGCGATTGTTTATGCTGGCGGCCAGGATGGGCTCCTCAAGAGCACTAACAGTGGTGGAACCTGGACGGTGATGAACAACGGGATGACTCGCGTCCCGGTTCGATCAATCGTTATCGATCCGACGAATACTTCGATCGTCTATCTGGCTGCCGGCAACAACGCAAATTCACGCGTCTTCAAGTCAACGAACGGCGGCACGAGTTGGGTCCTGGCGAATACCGGGTTACCCGCATCCACGATCTGGTCTCTCGCACTCGACCCCAATAGCGCATCCACGTTGTATGCGGGTACCAACTCGGGAATGTACAAGACAACCAATGGCGGCACGAGCTGGAGCGTCATCAACAGCGGACTGGTTGTTCAATACAGCGATAGTGTCAGTCGCACGCCCGGCATTGGTGCCGTTGCAATTTCGACTCCATCTACGACGCTTTATGCAGCATTGAGCAGCGGTGCGACTTCGGCGGGAGCATTTCCGTCCCCAGCAGTCTTCAAGAGTACCGACGGTGGAGCGACCTGGACGGCGAATGCGACGGGTCTGGTCGGATCAAATCTGGTTTCGTTGGCCGTTGATCCAAATGACGCGACAAAAATCTACGTCGGTAACGCTGGCGATGTCGATGGCTATTTCGTCAAGATCAATCCGACAGGAACTGCGTTCTTGAATGCAACTTATGTCGGCAGCAGCGGCTTTGACACCGTGGCGGGCGTAGCGATTGATGCCAGCAACAGTCCTTACATTCTCGGCTATACACAAGGCGGTAACTTCCCAACGACGGCGGGCGCGTTTCAAACGTCGCGGGCCGGCATCGCTGACGCGTTTGTAGTGAAACTCAATCCTGCCGGTAACCAGATTAGTTATTCAACTCTCTTGGGAGGGTTGGACAGCGAGGGTACGCTCGGCGGCATTGCCGTAAATGCTTCCGGAAATGCGTTTGTGACAGGATTCACAACGTCAAGCAATTTTCCGACGACGGCTGGATCGTTTCAAAGAACGTTCGGCAGCCGCGGCATCGCAGGTAATCGAGATTCGTTCGTTACAGAATTGAACTCCACCGGAACCGGCCTTGTGTATTCAAGCTATCTGGGCGGCGCCGGCGATGAACCCGGGCTCTTGCAGTTCTTCGGCAGCAGGCTTGCACTTGATCCCGCAGGCAATACTTACCTAGTTGGGACAACGGGTGATCCCAATTCTTTTCCGGCTTTTGATTTCATCAACGGGTTTAACGTAAACGGTACTTACGTCGCCAAAATTGATCCGAACACGCCCACGTTTAGCGTCACTGGGAGATTGACGACATCTTTGAATGTCGGCATTGCGGGAATTTACGTTTACGCGGAGGGTTCGACAGGCGTATTTCATTACGGCGTTACCGATGCTCAGGGATACTACTCAATTATCAACTTAACCGCAGGGGATTACACCGTCACGCCAAGCAAGTATGGTTCTCTAGGCCATTACGTCTTCACGCCGGCCACGCGCAGCTTCACCAGTTTGAATTCAGATCAGATTGCTGATTTCACCGGGACCCAGGTTTTTGATATCCAGGGACAGATAACCAGTTCCGTCGTTGCCGGACAAGGTTTATTCGATATACCCGTCACCCTGAGCGGCTCAGCTTCCGCTTCAGTTGTGACTGACGCGTCCGGCTCGTTTAGGTTTACCGATCTTCCCACGGGAAATTACACCGTCACGCCCTCTAAGCCAGGGTTCGTCTTCAGTCCTACCAGCGCCACATTCAACGGTCTAAGCGCTGATCAATTTGTTAGCTTCACGACGGCGTCGGCCACGTTCTTCACGATCAGCGGCCATATCGCTGATACAGGTAACGCGCCAATCAGCGGCGCCACCGTATCGATGCTGGTACGGCCAATGTTTGGTCTCGATAGGTTCTCGGTGCAGACCGACGCGAGTGGCAACTACTCATTCCCGAATTTGCAGGCTGGCGCAAATTACACTTTGACGCCCACCAAGCCTCTCCTGACCTTTAATCCGTTGAGCCCGACCGTCAGCAATCTGAGTGCGAATCAAACCGTCAACTTCACCGCCACCGCAGTCACTGGCCTAACCGGCAAGATAGCTTTCCTTAAATTTGATCAAGCGGACACTCTCGCCACCATGAATGCTGATGGCAGCGGCGAAACAAATTTGGTAGCGCTGGGCGGTCAGTGCAGCACCGACGAAAGCGGACCCGCCTGGTCGCCGGATGGAACCAGGATCGCGTTTTCGTCTTGCAATCAGTTTGGAGTTGACAATCTGTACCTGGTGAACAGCGACGGTTCCAACGCCACTCAACTGACGAATGCAGCTAGCGGCGATG
>JBKPPE010000584.1:0-4145 GCA_046733375.1 Acidobacteriota bacterium
CAGCGAGACTCCTGGTAGACCACCAGGTTAATAGGGTGGGTATGTAAGTGCAGTAATGTGCTCAGTTGACCACTACTAATCAGTCCCTTGGCTTGACCGTAAAATTTACTAGCAGCAACGCTTGGAATTTCGAATTTGGAATTTGAAATTTCTGAGAGACGCGAACTTCAGACAAGCACAGCTTGCCTTGGTCGCTATTCGATTTTGATCTTTGGTCTTTGGACTTAGGTCTTTGATTGATTTCAACCCAAGTTGAATGTTTCAACTTTGCGAGTGAACAAAGATCAAAGTACAAAGACCGAAGATCGCGTTTCGAATCTCCGATTTGAAACGCTTTAAGTTCCGTAGCGCGGACCCAGCCTGTAGCTGTGCGAGCTTTGCAGCTTGCACGCGACGACCAGGCCCCCGCTACCGAAAAAGTTCTTTGAATTTTCCAATTTGAGATTCGGCGATTCGTTCGCCAAATGACAAGTGTCAAATCTCAAATGCCAAATGGGAAATGGTTTTTTGCCGGACGTTGAATGTTCGGCAACATCATTTTTCCGGTGGTTGTGTCGAGAGGGCCACACCCGTTCCCATCCCGAACACGGAAGTTAAGCCTCTTGGAGCCGATGGTACTGCGCGGGCAACTGTGTGGGAGAGTAGGAAGCCGCCGGGATTATTTCTGAGATTTCAAACTCAAATTTGAGATCTCAAAAAGCCCGCGAGAGAAATCTCGCGGGCTTTTTTCGTTCTCCTGCTACACTCGATTACCATTTACGGAATACACCGCTTAATTGATAAGTTTTCAGATCTTATTGCTGAAGGACGAGGAGGCCTGGGTGATGCCGATCAAAGAAATAAAGAATTATGTTGTTGCCTACTATGCCGGAGCGAAGAATCTGACCGGCCATGCCTACCGGGCGATTATTAGTCTAAGAGACGAGAATAATGCGCTGCTTGGCGCCGCCTACTTTCACCATAGCGCTGAGAGCATGCCAAATACTGACACGCAAAAAGCGAGCGGCTTCATATCATGCCATTATCACGCGGACGACTACCCGCACGTGCTGGATCTGCTGCGTAACGAGAAACCGGTTTACCTCCAATTTGAAATCACCGCGGGTAGAGTAGGCAGCATCAGAACCAACGCCGAACCGGTAGGCGAAGGCGAAAATTCTCAGTAGCAGTTTATAACGCCTTAGTCTCTGCGACGCGTCGAGATAGCGGCCGCAATCAGACGGACTTCGCGCTGTGATGAGGCAAGGGCGATTGCTGCGCAGGTAATCGGCTGATCCTACCGCTCGCGCTTTGTTGAGCGTAAGATTTCTCAACACCGTAAATTGTTTCCAAGAACTGAAAGGCACGAGATTATATGGTTAAGCAAACAATCGACCGCACTTTTCGACAGACTAATCTGACAAACGAGTCGGAGGACTACTTACGCAAGCGCGAGGAGGTGCGGCTGGCAGAAATTGAACTGATGCGAGCGCGGGAACGCGTGGCGGAGTTGCGACGCGCACTGCCCAAGGGTGCGACGATCGAGGATTACGAGTTCTTCGACTGCACCCTCCCTATCGAGCACCCCACGCGAGATGCTCGCGCGGGGACCCCGCTTGGTCGGGTTTCTGTCGGCGCGGCGTCTTTGGCGGACGGTGATGAGCCGGTCACGAAGGTTCGACTGAGCGAGTTGTTTACGTCGCCGGATCGTTCGCTCGTGATCTATCACTTCATGTTTGGAAAAAAGCAGACAACCGCTTGCCCGATGTGTACAGCATGGATTGATGGCTACAACGGCGTCGCGCCTCACATTGCACAAACGACGGACTTCGCGATTGCTGCGGCGGCTGATCCAGCGACACTGCGAGCGTACGCGCGCGAAAGAGGTTGGGACAAATTGCATCTGCTTTCCGCCGGCGACAGCACGTTCAAATCGGATCTCGGCAGTGAAGACAAAGAAGGGCAACAGGATTCGCAGATTTCCGTTTTCACGAAAGACACTGACGGCACGTTACGGCATTTCTACAGCGGTCATCCATGGTTGGATCCCGAGATCAAAGAGCGCGGTATCGACGAGTTAACTCCGATCTGGAATATCCTGGATCTGACACCGCAGGGCCGAGGGAAGTTCTATACTTCGCTTGATTACGGGACAAAGGTGCAGGTGGCGCGACGGTAGACCGAACGCAAGAAAATCAGCCGCAGATTCACGCGGATAAACGCGGATTAGACCAAGAATTGTTGTCCTATCTGCTAAATCCGCGTTGATCCGCGGCTTAACTTCTTCTACTCATCCCCTCCCTGTCGAGTGCCGCGTTGTCTTTGTTACGTTGTAGAATTCGACGATGAACTTAACGCGGCGCAGCTTTCTGGGTGGAGTAGCCTCGAGTGTGGCGCTGCTTTTGCGCCGGAGAGCAGTCTTCGGCAGAACGACTTTCGCTCCTGCTGCGCTTTCGAATGGGGTTGCAGTTCGGCCGAACATAATCTTTATTCTCGCCGACGATCTCGGTTGGGGCGATCTTAGCTGTTACGGCCGGCCGGACTATCGCACGCCGAATCTCGATCGTCTGGCTTCACAAGGCGTAAAGTTCACCGACGCGTATTCGGCGTCGGCAGTCTGCACGCCCACACGTGTGGGATTCATTACGGGCCGCTATCCGGCGCGACTCAAGATCGGATTAGTCGAACCGCTGCCTGCCAACAACCGTCAGGTCGGTCTCGATCCGGATCATCCGACGATCGCATCTCTCCTTAAGTTGAATGGTTACGACACGGCGCTAGTCGGGAAATGGCACATGGGCTTTCGCCCAGAGTGGGGACCGAATGCGCATGGCTTCGACGAGTTTTTTGGAATTCTGGCAGGCGCCGCGGACTATCATCTGCACAAAACCGGTCTCGGCGAGCCTGACCTTTACGAGAATCTCAAACCCGTTGAGCGCCACGGTTATCTGACCGATCTGTTTACTGATTGGGCGGTCAATTACATTCGCCGTCGTCGAACTGCACCGTTCTATTTAAGTCTCCATTACACAGCTCCGCATTGGCCCTGGCAGGATCGCAAAGGTGGCGAGCAAGTCACCTTTACGGACAAAACGATTGAACCGGTCACCATGGGTGGTGGCGGCTCACTTAAGTTGTACGCTGAGATGATGCGTGTCCTCGACCAAGGCGTGGGGAAGGTGATGAGAGCATTGAAGGTTGCGGGTTTAGAGCGCGAAACGGTCGTAATCTTTACCAGCGACAACGGCGGCGAGCGTTTCTCGTACGAATGGCCTTTCTCCGGAGGTAAGGGTGATTTGCTGGAAGGCGGCATCAGGGTCCCGGCGATTGTTCGCTGGCCCGGCGTCGTTCGGCCTAATCAAGTTACTCACCAGATGGCGATCACGATGGACTGGAAAGCTACTATTCTGGCGGCGACAGGGACGAACCCTGCCGACGGTTATCCGTTGGATGGGATTGACTTGTTACCGATTATCAAGCAGGCAAGTCCGGTTCATGACCGCACGTTCTGCTGGCGGATTTACGACCAGGATGCGGTACGGCAGGGGAAATGGAAATATTTTCGCGACGGCGATCATCGCCGTCTCTCTGACTTGTCGTTTGATCAGCACGAACAAGCAGACTTCGGCAAGAGGAACCCAGCCATGCTTGCACGTCTTGCTGCCGAGTTTGATACGTGGAATCGGCAAATGCTGCCTCGACTAGCGCGTCGGGATTAGCTTGCAGAAATTTCTAGGGTCGTGCGTAGTTCACGACCGCGTCAGTCTCGGCAGCGGCTTTCTCACGCCAAACGATCTAGATTTCGTGGCAGGCGGTTCGATCACGTAATCGACTTCGGCGCCGATGCTCGCGAGCGCGGCTTCCTTAAGTTTCGGATTTTTCACCCAATCCAAAGCCGACACGAACGAGACTTTGTCATAAACGAGCACGATCGTTCCCAGCTTCAGGAGCTTACTGATCTCGCGGGCGGCAAACATCGGGACGCGAATACAGCCGTGGCTGGCAGGTTCGTTGGGAACGCTGCGGCTGCCGTGAATCGCTACGCCCCCGCTGATGAAATTTGCGTAATAAGTTCGCCCGAGCGAGCCACTCTTCCATCCCTTCTCTTTGTAATAAACGAGAAACCTGCCGCGCGGGGTGTAAGCGATACTCTCCTGGCCTTCATC
>JBKPPE010000585.1:0-12633 GCA_046733375.1 Acidobacteriota bacterium
GCATTCGGTAGAGATCGCGGCGAACTTTCCATGGGCATGACGCACGACTTCGAAATCGCAATTGAAGAGGGCGCGACGATGGTGCGGATTGGGACTGCGATCTTCGGAGAACGCGGCAAATGATGACCATCCTTAAGCAGATAGATCTCTTCGTCTATTTCGGCGTAGTCGCGGTAATCCTCGCCGGAATACTTTTGATCTTGCTGCGGTCCCTTTTCAAACGTATGGACGTGAATCCGTTCACGTGGCACGCGATTACGGTAAAACGCCTCACCGATCCGATCGTCTTGCCGGTGCGCGCCATGTTGGTGGCGATGCGCGTCGATCCGATTGTCGCGCCGGTAATCGTCATCGTCGTTTTCATCCTGGTCGGGTTCTTTGTGATTCAGGTGGTGAATGGGTTTCTTAACACAGTCGCCGGCATCCTCACCGCGGTCTCGAGCGGCAGGCCTGATGCAGCGATCGCGATTCTAGGATATGTGCTTTATGCGCTGGTCGGACTTTACGAGCTGATGATTTTCGCCCGCATTATCATGACTTGGTTTGTAGTCAGTTACGGTAACCGAATGCGATTTCTGATCAGAACGACCGAGCCGCTGCTTGCGCCTTTGCGTCGCATAATTCCGCGCGTCGGCATGTTCGACGTCTCGCCGATTATCGCGTTCATAATTCTCTGGATTTTGCAGTCCGCGATTGCCGCGACTCTTCTGAGTGGTTGGCAGGTACGTTATTTCTAGTAAATAGTGAATAGTTAATAGTCAATCGTGAATCGTGAATAGAGGTTGTTCTAGTAAATCGTGATCGTTAATCGGGAGTAGCACCTCGTACGTACAGTGATACATACACTCAAAGTTGCTAGCTGCTTCCGGCGTTTTCTATTTACCATTTACCATTTACCATTCACTGCTCTTGATTCGACATTCCAGCGAAGCTCGTACGGTAACGTTTGCCGTCATTGTTGTGCCGCGCGCGTCTCGCAGCGAGATCGTGGGCGAACACGATGGCGCATTGAAAGTTCGGATCGCTGCTCCACCCGTCGAAGGCGCGGCAAATCGCGAACTCCAGCGGCTGCTCGCAAAAATTTTCAAATTGCCGCAGAATGCCGTCGAAATAATTGCGGGAACGAATTCGAAGCGCAAAGTTGTGCGAATCCACGGCGGCGACACAGTTACGCTCGAGCAATTGATCCTTTCGAAGTAATCCCCCGATGGAACTAACCTCCATTTCGCGTTATCGAATCCTGGAAAAGCTCGGCGCGGGCGGCATGGGCGAAGTCTATTTGGCCGAAGACACCAAGCTCGGCCGCAAGATCGCGCTCAAAGTCCTCAGCGAAGAACTCACCGCAAATCGCGATCGTCTCACTCGGTTCGATCAGGAAGCTTACGCGGCCTCAGCACTGAACCACCCGAACATTCTCACCATTTATGAAATGGGTGATGAAGGCGGCCGCCATTACATCGCGACGGAATATATCGACGGCATCACGCTGCGACGGCGGCTGAGCGGGCCGCCGATGGAAGTTAGCGAGATTCTCGACATTGCGATTCAAATTACCGGCGCTCTCGAAGAGGCACACGCGGCCGGCATCATTCATCGAGACATCAAGCCTGAGAACGTGATGATTCGAAAGAATGGTCACGTAAAGGTCCTCGACTTCGGCCTGGCCAAGCTGATCGATCAGTCATTCCAGAACGAAACGACCGATACGGAAGCCATCACGCGCGCGCTGGTGCAGACGGACGCCGGAATTGTGATGGGCACCTCGCAATACATGTCGCCCGAACAAGCGCGCGGAAAAGGTGTCGATGCACGTACGGATATCTGGAGTCTCGGCGTGATGCTTTATGAAATGGCGACTGGCCGCGCGCCGTTTTCGGGCGAGACAAAGACAGATGTCATCGTCGCCATTGCAAAGAGTGAGCCTCCGCCGATCGCGCGGTTTTCGCCGGGATTGCCGGTCGAATTCGAATGGATTGTGATGAAAGCGCTGCGCAAGAACGTTGATGAGCGCTATCAGACAGTTAGAGAGCTCGAGTCGGACCTGCGAAAGTTGAAACAACGGGTTGAGTTTCGTTCCGAGCTGGAGCGATCGATTGCCCCTGAGAAGTTGACCGACGCGCTCGCGGCGATGGGCGACACAGAGGTGTCGCATCACTCATCGCACTTAAGTATTCACACGTCGGTTCCTGTGAACGTGCAATCAACCGGCCCCGTTCCAAGTACGGCGCAGACGAAGGTCTCCAGCGCCGAGTACATCTTTGAAGGGATGCGACGTCACAAGATTGCCGTTGTCGCATTCGCAGTCGCGGCTGTGCTGCTCATCGGCGGTGTCTGGTATTTCGGTTTTCGCACCCGCACTGCCACGCTGACGGACAAAGACACCATTCTGGTTGCCGACTTTGTGAACACCACGGGCGACCCGGTCTTTGACGAAACACTCAAGCAGGCGCTCTCTGCGCAACTTCGCCAATCACCTTTTCTCGACATTCTTTCCGAAGATCGCGTGCACGATGCGCTACGGTTCATGGACAAATCGCCGGAGGAGCGTGTCACGCGGGAAATTGCGCGCGAAATCTGCGAGCGGCAGGGCATCAAGGCGATGCTGATTGGGTCGATTTCCGGCGTTGGCAATCATTATGTGATTTCACTCGAAGCTTTGAATGCCAAGACGGGTGACACAATTGCTTCCGATCAAGCTGACGCTGAGGGCAAAGATCAAGTGCTGAAATCTTTGGGCGCAGCTACTTCGCGCTTACGCGAAAAACTTGGTGAGCAGCTGAGTTCGATTCAGCGATTCGACGCACCGATCGAGCAGGTGACAACTTCATCCCTCGAAGCGCTCCGCTACTACTCGCTCGGGCTGGAGCAGCACTCGAATGGGCAGTATGCGAAAGCGGTTCCGTTTTATGAGCGCGCCGTCGAACTTGATCCGCGTTTCGCGATTGCGTTTGCGCGCATGGCCGCCTGTTACAACTTCATGAAGCAGTACGAATCCGCGCGCGCGGCTTCGTCGAAGGCGTATGAGTATCGTGACCGCGCCAGCGAGCGCGAGAAACTTTACGTCTCATGGAACTACTACGGCGCCGTTACCGGCGAAATCGACAAAGCTGCAGACGCGCTGGAAGTTTGGAAGCGCACTTATCCGCGTGATTGGGAGCCGCATCACCTGCTCGCCGTGCGACACACATTCACCGGCCCCTTCGACAAAGCCGTTGAAGAAGCGAGCGAAGCCACGCGCCTAAATCCGAAAGAACCGAAAGCGCACGCAAACCTCGCGCACGCCTTCATTGGCCTCAACCGGTTCGATGAAGCGAAGCAGGTTTTGCAAAACGCGCTGGGCCAGAAACTGGAGACCGAATCGATGCATCTGCATTTGTATCACCTTGCGTTCGTCCGCGGTGATACAGGCGGCGTGAAAGAACAGTTGGATTGGGCTTCCGCCAAATACCCTGGCTACCTTTCAGAATCATGGCAGGCACAGGCCGCCGAGTTTCATGGACAGCTTGCGACGGCAAATCAGTTGAGCCAGCAGGCGGCCGACTGGGCGCAACGTAACAACTTGAAAGAGGTCGCGGCGCAGCTTGTATTGCAAGAGGCGATTCGCGGCGCGACCTTTCGGGACTGTGGCACGGTCGGGGGGCTGACGACGAAGGCGCTTTCCTTGTCGCGCGATCTGTCCAGCTTGCAGCAATCGGCAAACGCGCTAGCTGCATGCAATCAAACTGCCGCCGCACAGTCGCTGGTCGATGAAATGCTGAAGCGTTTTCCGCAGGATAGTCTGCTGATCTCGGTTTCGATTCCTTTGATCAAGGCGCAGCTCGAGCTGGCTCGCGGCAATGCCGCGCAGGCCGTGCAGTTGTTGGAGAGTGCGCGGCGTTACGAAGCGTATGGGGACTTCTGGCCACAGTACGTTCGGGGCCAGGCATATCTGAAACAGGGGAACGGCGCCCAGGCTGCGGCTGAATTCAAAGGGATTTTGGATCATCGCGGGTGGTATCCGCTTTCGCCGCTTTACTCGTTGGCGCAGTTGCAATACGCGCGCGGGTCCGCGCAGAGTGGAGACAATGCGACGGCGCGCAAGGCTTATCAGAATTTTCTTGAACTGTGGAAACAGGCAGATGCTTCCCTGCCGTTCCTCGCTGAAGCTCATCAGGAATACGACAAGCTGAAATAGCGCGGTCGCGTTGCGCTCCGAAAGCTCATTGCGATATTCTGCGAGGCAATTCAATCAATCCAACTAAGGATCTTTTCTAATGTCGGGACATTCGAAGTGGCATTCGATTAAACATAAGAAAGGCGCGCTCGATGCCAAGCGTGGCAAGCTGTTCACCAAATTCATCAAGGAATTGACCGTGGCGGCGCGCACGGGAGGCGGAGACCCGGACGCGAACGCGCGTTTGCGCAAAGCCATCGCGGACGCGAAAGCCGGCAACATGCCAAACGATACGATCGATCGCGCAATTCGGCGCGGCACTGGCGAAGAAGAAGGCGTTAATTACGAAGAGATCACTTATGAAGGATACGGGCCCGGCGGCGTGGCGTTGCTGATCGAAGCGATGACCGACAATCGCAATCGTACCGTCGCGGAGATTCGTCACATATTTTCGAAAAACGGCGGCAACCTCGGCGAGTCAGGTTCGGTCGGTTGGATGTTCGAAAAGAAAGGCTATCTGGTCGTGGAAAAAGCCACAAAGGCTGAAGACGAATTGTTCGATCTCGCGATTGAAGCCGGCGCCGAAGATATTCGCGACGATGAAGACAACTGGGAAATCATCACGGCTCCCGATAGTTTTGAATCTGTTCAGAATGCGATCAAAGGCGCAGGCATAACTCCCCAAGTTGCTGAAGTCGAAATGGTGCCGCAGAACTACATCAAGCTCGAAGGCGCGCAGGCGAGTCAGATGCTCAAGCTAATGGAATCGCTCGAAGACCATGACGACGTGCAGAAAGTTTCCGCGAACTTTGATATGAGCGCGGCAGACATGGCTGCGGCGTGAGTCTGGTTTGTAAGCGAACTCCCAATCCCAAAATTTCTAATGACAATCTAATTATTGACGTGCTAGTTTCGCGACGTGCGTGTTCTCGGAATAGATCCCGGCAGTGAATGCACTGGGTGGGGTGTCGTCGAAGGAGATATAAATGGCCAGAGCTATCGTCTGGTTGAGTTCGGCGCGGTGCGACTGAAATCCTCCGCCACCTTCTCCTCGCGACTTCTGAAAATCAGCCGCGCGCTTGATGAAGTGATCACGCGATTAAACCCCGACGCGTGCGCGATCGAAGAAGCATTCCTCGCAAACAATCCAAAGGTTACTTTGAAACTTGGCCAGGTTCGCGGCGTCGCTTTGCTCGCGGCGGAGAGTGCGGCGCTTGAGATTGGCGAGTATTCACCCCGTTCGATCAAGCAAACCGTTGCGGGTTATGGCAACGCGGAAAAGCGTCAGGTGCAGGAAATGGTGCGAATCCTTCTCTCGTTGAAATCGGTGCCGGAGCCGCACGACGCGGCCGACGCGCTCGCCGTGGCCATCTGCCACTTTCATCACGCGGGTATTAGTCGTCGCATCGCGGCCGCCCAGTCTGCTTCAACCGGGTCGTGATCTAATTTGTGATTTAGATCACGGCCTCCAAACGCTCGCTCTTGACACCAGAGTTCACTAGTGCAATCAATGTCCTGCTTCTCTGAGTGAACCTGAATCGGCTGGTCAGGTCTTCGGATTCATTTCGTAATGTTGTACCCCCGCTCCCAATTATTTGTCGCATTTATTCTGGTAGGCTTTGGTACGGCACTGTTAAGTAATGCGTGGCCATCACAAGTACTTCCTGACGTCATAAAGCACTTTAGAAAATCACCTTCAACAACAATCACAGCCCACAGAAGCGAGGCTTTTGCGTCATTTAGTGCGATGCCCGAGCCCCCTGCCGCGGGTGTCACTCAGATTTCCCTTGCCACCACCGATATCGTCTTCGATCCAATCAGGCAGTTGATCTATGCAAGCGTTCCGAGTAGCGGCGGGGCGTATGCGAATTCGGTAGTCTCGATTGATCCTTCCACTGGTGTGATTGGGGCGCCGCTGACCTCTGGTGCCAATCCCGGGAGGCTGGCTTTGTCAGGCGACGGTCACTATCTCTATGTCAGCATCGACGGTTCTTCACTGATACGACGTTTGGACTTGCAGTCGCAAACAACATCGCTTGAGTTTTCACTCGGTATTGGATCGGTTGGTTATCCGCTTTATGCCGAGGAGATCGAAGTGCTGCCGGGCCAGCCAGAGTCAATAGCCATTTCTTTGCAATCAGCTGCGGGCCACGATGGGGTCGTTATCTATGACAACGCAACACCGAGGACTAATCGAACACCAAGGTCGCCTCAGAACGACGTGATCGAGTTTGGGGCAGACGCCGCGACGCTTTACGGAGAGAACACCACGACCACTGAGTTCGGCGTCCGAAAGCTGCCGGTGAACAGTAATGGTCTTTCCGTCGCTGGCACGCTGCAAAACCTGTCGGGAAATGAAGCCGACATGAAATTTGACAGCGGGCGAATCTACCAAACGTCCGGAGCTATTATCGATCCGCTGGCCTGGGCACTGGTCGGCAAGTTTCATTTACCCGGTTTCGGTTATGGCGTTGCTCCGGACTCAGCGAATAACCGCGTCTACTTCATTACGGGAGCTACTACTGATATTTCGCCAGGCGTGTGGGCCTACGACTTGAACACTATGCTACCCATTGGAAAAGTGAGCCTTTCAGCTCTCTCGGGCTGGCCGAAGCGGCTCATTCGCTGCGGCCCGAATGGATTAGCGTTGCGAACCAGCACCAATCAAGTGTTCATCGTCCAACTCTCCGCGATTCAGCCTATCAGCGGCACTCCGTTGCCATCGCCTACCGTCGGCCCGGATTCGGTGATCAAGTTGCAGTTGCCCACCAACGATTTAATTTTCGATCCCGGCACGCAGAAGACCTATGCGAGCGTGCCTGGCGACGTTACCGGTATTGGCAACAGCATTATTCCGATCGACCCACAGACCGGTAACCCCAGCCAGCCGGTGTTCGTAGGCTCGGACCCTACCAAGTTCGCCAGGTCCGATAACAACCAATATCTTTATGTGGGACTGGATGGCGCCGGTGGCGTGCGTCAATTTAATTTGGGATCTCAGACTCCGGGACTTCAGTTCTCCCTCGGCTTCAGTAGTTTCAGCGGGCCGATGTACGTGAATGATATTGAGGTGCAACCGGGCAATCCATCCGTAGTCGCTGTTTCGCGCAAGAACAAGGGGTTCTTTCCGAACTTTGAGGGCGTAGCCATCTACGATGGAGGCGTGCAACGTCCCAACACGACGCCCTCGCACACAGGCAGCAACGCAATTGAATTCAGCACGTCGCCTTCGGTGCTCTATGGATTGGACACTGCCACGACCGCATCGGGTTTTCAGAAGTTAAGTATCGACAATTCAGGAGTTTCTTCGGTCAGTACAATACAGAACGTTATTTTTCAAGCAGGTGACTTCGAATTCGACAACGGTTTGGTTTACGCGACGAATGGTCAGGTGGCCGATCCGGAGACGGCGACCCTCCTGGGCGCATTTCCGATAACTGGGCTGGTAGTGCCTGATTCCGCATCCGGTCGAGTTTATTTTCTGTCATGGAGTTCTTTATCTCCCACCGTAACGATCTTCGGCTTTGATAACCAAAAATTCCTACCGGTTAACTATCTTGTCATTCCGAATGTCAACGGAACTCCGGGAAGTTTCATCCGTTGGGGCGCCGACGGCTTAGCGTTTCGCACCACAGGTAACCAGGTTTACTTTTTCCACATATCTTCGCTTCATCCATATCCATCGGCTACTCCTACATTCACCACTCGATCAGACGGAGTCAGGGTGCTGTCACTCCCGGTGAATGACATTGTCTACAACCCGTCGGACCATTTCATCTATGCTTCAGTGCCAAGCGCCGCGGGCAGCATTGGCAACAGCATTACACCAATCGATCCATCGACGAATTCGATCGGCCAATCGGTATTCGTGGGAAGCGAGCCATACAGACTCGCGCTCGCGGATTCCGGCGACACGTTGTACACGAGCCTCGCCGGGGTACCTCGAGTGCGGAGGTTTGATTTGCAAACGCACACGCCTGGCATACAGTTCGGACTCGGCAGCGAAATGATCTGGGGGCCTTTCTATGGCGATGAATTAGCGGTCGCGCCTGGCAATTCGAATCGTGTAGCAGTATCGACTTACCTTCCACCGATAGCTGGCGGTACTGGTATAGTCCTCGCAGACAACGGCACGCTCTTGCCCAATAAAGCCGGCGGAGAGTCGCTAGCTTTTTCAGGCGCTTATCTTTACACGTACAACAACTACACGAGCGAGTTTGGGCTGCGCAAACTGGCGTTAACCGGCAACGGGTTTTCAGAGGTTGGCTTAGTAACAAATGTGGTCAACGGCTACGGCTCGCGCATCGCTGCGGCGAATGGACTCATTTATGGCAGCGATGGCGCGGTCGCAGATGCCGGCTCCTTAAATCTCGTTGGCAAGTTCGTTCGGACAGATCCCGGAATCTGGGTCGTGCCGGACTTGGCGAATCATCGCGTCTATTTTTTAGGCTTGGATCTCCTCGGTACATCGGCAATGATCACGGCCTACGACTCACAAACTTTCCTTCAAGTAGGCTCATTCACGGTCAAGAACATTCTTTCGTCGGATGTAGCATTGCGACGGTTCATTCGCTACGGGACCGACGGCCTCGCCTTCACGACAAGCGACGACAATATTTATTTTCTGACAACGTCAATGGTCACGCCGGTGACTCCGACCCCAGTGCCCACTCCGATCCAAATTACTTCCGAAACAAAACAGCTTTCACTGACAACCGGGGATCTCGCATATAACCCGGCTGACGGAATGATCTATGCCAGCGTGCCCAGCCGTATGGACGGACTTGGCAGCCCAATCACTTTTGGCAACAGCATCGTGCCGATAAACCCGCTGAACGCAACGGTGGGCCAGCCTGTGCCAGCGGGCAGCGAACCCAAGAAACTTGCTCTTTCGGGTAATGGTCAATATCTATACGCGGCTTTAGATGGTGAGGGTGCAGTAGGTCGCTTGGATGTGGCCACGAAAACTTTCGGCGGAAAATTCTCATTGGGGAACGATGCTCCTTTCAAAGGGCCCCGGTATGTCGAGGACATGCAAGTCGCTCCCGGCACCACCGGTACCCTCGCCATCTCACGGATGCACAAGAATGGCACCCCACGGCATTTGGGCGTGGCCATCTATGACAATGGAATGGAACGGCCGGTAACGACCGAGAATACCTTTCCCTCCTACACCGACAATAACAATGTCATCGAATATGGGGCGTCATCAGCGGTGATCTACGGCTACAACCTGGAAAGCTCGTCCGGAGATTTCCACAAGCTGGCTGTTTCAGCTTCAGGTGTCCAAACCGTAAGCGGGGTGCAGAATCTTTTCTTTGCGAGGGACGTCAAGTTCGATAACGGATTACTTTATTCGAGTGGCCCTTTGAGTAACGCGCCGGTTGTGAATCCCGAAACCGCCTCGGTAGTCGCCAATTTTACGGACCTCGGATCGTGTGGACATCTGGTTCAGCCGGATTCGATCAACGGAATCGTTTACTTCCTGGTTGACAACTGCAACGGCACGGCGAGCATTCGCGCCTACAATCAAAGTTCCTATGCCTTGCTCGGTTCGACAACGGTTCCGGGAGTCAAAGGAAACATAGCGAGCTTTATTAAGTGGGGCGCAAACGGTTTCGCCTTTAGAACGACGTCAAGTGTGTCAGGACAGGGCAACCAGCTCTTCATTACTCAATGGGCGTCGGCGCCGCTACCGCCGGCCACAATGAAACTCAGCGCTGCCAGTTACACAGTTGACGAAGGCGCGGGATTCGTCGCCATCAACGTTTCACGGACTGGTGATACCTCCGCGGCGTCGTCCATCAAATATGCTACCAGTGACAACGCCGGTTCAACGGCTTGCGATGCGGGCGGGGGAAACGCCTCCGAACGGTGCGACTACTCTAACACCAACGGCACTTTGAATTTTGCACCAGGAGAAAACTCAAAGACCCTGATAGTTCCCATCGCGGACGATGGTTGGGTCGAAGGAAACGAGACATTCGCGCTGACATTAAGCTTACCTGGCGGGGGTGCGGGTTTGGGTTCGCCGAGTGTCGCCACGGTCACAATTCTAGACAACGATGCCAATATGGGACCTCCGGCGATTATGATGGAAGAAAGTAGCAACCGCGCGATTGCACTGGATTCAGTCACCTTTACGCGAGGGCCTTTCCGAGTGGTCAACCCAAACAACTTTAGCGTTGATCAGCGTACGCGTTTAATGATCCTGACTTCCAATCTGCGAATGACCCAAGCAGATCCCGGGAATCTCTCAGTACAAGCCTCAGGAGTTACCTTGCCGATTGAAAGGGTAGGACCTATCACGAACGTGCCTGGATTGGACGCGTCCTACATCGTCGTCAGGCTGCCGGATGGATTGCCAGACGGAGATTTGCAACTCGTCGTCACGCTCCGCGGCATGGCTAGCAATTTATCGACTTTGCAGATTGTGCCGTAAGTTGCTTAGCCCGGCGGTCTGGAGAGAGTCCGAACGCTTCGCAGAATACATCGAGCTTAATACACTCGCCGGCGCAATTGCCACTTCCATGACGCGTGAATAAATCACAGGTTGGCGGCCGCCAAACGGGCGGCGGTAATTGCTTGACAGGGCAATGTTCAGACGTTCAATGTACTCACCGTCGCGGCCGGCAGGCTGATCCTTTCCGACAAGTGATTTGCGTCACACGCCGCTGGTTGCAGTCCGCGCAGAATTATTGTTTGACGTGAAAACCCTTCCCCCACGCTTAATCGCAGCCGCGATTCTGGCGCTGCTCGCGACCGCATTAGTCATCAATGCCGGCCCCTGGCCTTCCTTTGCGCGATTCGCCGGCGGATACGTCAAGCCGCACAACTATTCTGGACAGAAAATTGCAGTCTCACCTCAACAGTTACAATCAACTTTTGATGAGCCCAGCCTGAAATCAGGCGCGTACTTCACCATTTATCGCAACGATCAAGGTGAGGCTGTTTGCCGCGCATCAACTGTGGCCGAAGTGCGTCAGCTGGAGGTGAACACACGCGACCTTCGGCTGCGGCCTATCAATCACCCGGAACTCTTTTCCACAGAAAGTAAACAAGAACCGCTGGCAGCGGGCTCGGGATTAACGATAATTCTTCGTGCCACTCAACAACTTCAGCAGAATCCAGCCGCGGTCACCGCGTTCAGTCGCGCGGCCCAGAATTGGGAAGCGCTGGTTACGTCGCCAGTCACAATCTATATCGACGTTGACTTTGGCCCGAGCTTTTTTGGCCAAACATTTCCGAGCGGCGTGCTTGGCGCTACCAGCGCTCCCGATGGGTCGTATCCCTACGACTCCGCGCGTACGAATTTGGTGGCTGAAGCTAATGGCGAAGGCAACGTGACGAAGCAGGCAGTTTTCAACGCGCTGCCGTCGACGACTGTGCCGACCGATTTGGGGCCTTCAGGTTCTACGGTTGTTTCCGACCCAACGGCGCGCGCAATCGGGCTCCTGCCGGCGACGGCCGCATCCACTGATCCCGCTGCGAAGATCGGATTCAACTCGAACTTCACGTTCGATTTCGATCCGAGTGATGGCATCACTTCCGGACAACTGGATTTCGACGCGGTCGCTACGCATGAAATCGGCCATGCTCTGGGATTTCATTCGGAAGCAGGAATCAATCTGCCGCGGCCGGCGGTGTTGGATCTCTATCGTTTCCGCACGGGCACGAGCACAGCCACGTTCACGAATGCGCAACGCCTTGTGACGATTGGCGGCTCACCGGATCCCCTGCAATTTTTCTTTGTTCCGGGCAATAACGAGTTAGGCCTTTCCACCGGCGGACCCAGTGGCTCATTCGCAAATGGCGGGGACGGATGGCAATCAAGCCATTGGAAACATGCGACGGTATGCGCGCCTTATATCGGCATCATGGATCCGGCGATTGGATCAGGCTGCCGCCGCACGATCACCAGCAATGACACGCTGGCGCTGTCGTATTTTGGATACAACTTGACGAACAACAATGCGCCACCGCCGCCCCCAACCCCGCCACCGGCGCCGGCAAATGATAATTTTGCAAACGCGCAAATAATCAGCGGCTGCTCCGGGAATGTGACGGGCACGAGCTTCGGCGCGACTAGCGAGATTGGCGAGCCTAGCCACGATCCTCCGGATACGACTTCTCTGAGTCCAAACCACACCGTCTGGTATCAATGGCAGGCGCCATCTTCGGGAAGCACCACGATCACGACCGTGGGCAGCGAATTCGATACGATTTTGGCGGTTTACACGGGCAGCGGCATCGGTTCGCTCACGAGGCTTGTTTTCAATGATGACGTGCAATCGGGGACGCTGACCAGTTCGGTGACCTTCAGCGCCAATGCTGGCACTACTTATCAAATAGTAGTTGATGGATGGGGCGGAGACGCTGGAGGGGTCAAACTCAATTGGACTGGTTGCGGTGCGACGCCAACTCCGACGCCATCTCCGACGCCGCCGCCGGACTGCCCCAGTTCGTTAACGGTAAACAAC
>JBKPPE010000586.1:0-4798 GCA_046733375.1 Acidobacteriota bacterium
CTCGAGTTTAAGAACTTCCGCGACCTGTTCCCAAACGGACAGCTCGCGCAAACGATCCCTATCATCACGCGTTAGCCGTCCGGCATTTTGCCAATGATCCAACGCCGGCAGAAACCGCGAATTCCACAGCCGAACGGTATCGGCATAGCTGCGGCGAGCGCCCTCCGCTCCATCACGGGGAGAGATATCCAGGCCTTCCGCTCGGGCGGCAGCGCGTGCCTTCAGCAATCCTGTCATCGCCGCGGGTTGCAGCTCGATTACTTCGCTGCCGATCTTTGCGCCGGCCCATCCCGCGGCCTGCTGAAATTTTGTGACTTCGTCTTCGGACGTGAACACACAAACGGGTGGCGGCAGCGTGTCTCTACTGCCGACAAACATGGCGCCGTAATCATGCAGCACGCGGCGCGCAGCCGAATCGTCAGAAGGACAAATTGCGTCGATGGTTTGACCGCGTTCGGTAAGCGCTTTCTTGAGCGCGCGATAGAATGGGGAATTCAGGTTCGGCACGGGGGTCGGGCAATAATGATAAACGCGTCGGGCCTATCCGCCAACTGCGCGTATACTGGTTTTGTGGACGTCGGAAATCTGATCACCGAAATTGTCGCGACTTACAAACGCTACGGCTGGACCCTCAGACAAGTGTTATTGCGGCCGAAATTGAAAAACATGGTGGCGGAGAGTGACTCATTCGACAATGCCGAGATTCGCGATGCAGATTTCGATGCGTTGTGGTTCTCGCGACCTTCACACGAAGAGCGCGAAGCTTGGGAGTTGCGACTCATTTCGGAACAAGCGTACGCGCTGTTCGAAGCTTTTGAAGCCGATGAAACAGAGGAAGATCGGGAGGACGCGCGCAAGGAAATGGAGAATCGTATGCGGGAACACGTCGGCGCAGGCTAAGCGTCAGGAGCGACCCATGGTGACCGGAATCTTCATTGTTTGCCCATCACGAACGATCGTAATTACCACAGAACTTTTGGGAACGGCGCGGCGGACGCGTGACAACAATTCGTCGCCCGTCCGAATCGGCACGTCATCCCAAGCAGTAATGATGTCGCCGACTTTTAAACCAAACAGATCGGAGGGGCCATTCCGTTCTACATAATCCAATCGCACGCCGTAAGTCTTCGTTGCCGCATCGGCAATCTTCGTCGTTCGGTTCGATTCAAAACCAAAATATCCACGTCCCTCCGGCCGGCTCCGGTACGCGCGCTGAAGATCATTAAACTCGGACTCGGAAATGGTCGTCAGTTGCGTCTTTTTCAATTCGCCGTCTCGTAAGTAAGTGATTTCAACCGATTTCCCAATTGGTGTCTGCCTCAGCAGGTCCATAATCTCGTCCTCGTCGGTGATGCGATGACCATCGAACGTTTGGATGATGTCACCGCCAACGAGACCTGCTTTGTCTGCTGGCCCGCCTGGTGGCTCAACATTATCAAAAGTCACACCGCCGGCAACTTCATCAAATCCATTTACGCCAAAGTACGAGCGATTCAAATTGACTGCGACGTGCGGCACGTTTCTGATGCCGCCTTTTCGCAAAGCGCTCATTACGCCGCCGACGACGAAAAGGGCGGCAATGATGATGAATATCCAAGCCATCCCGCTCAGCTTGCGACGTTTCTTTTGGGGATAGTTCCAGCTTGCCTGATTCGCAATCGGCCCACCCTGCGGTGGCAAATACGCCGGGCTCGTCGCGCGCGCACCGTGTGCCGTGTCAGTTCCCAAACGCACCGTCTCGGTGTATTCAGCTGGACCCTCGCCGAGTCGATGGCCGCATGCCCGGCAGAAGCGCATGTTGCTCGGCATCGGGGCACCGCATTGAGTACAAACAATCGAGCCGCTATCGCCCGGCGTCCCTGACGAATGGTTGAAATTCTGAGGAGGCTGCATTGTTTTGGATAATTCCGTGAACCGCGAAATTATACGACTTCCCGGGGCGAATGGTTGCGTGGAATTCTGTTTACAGCTATTCGAGGGTTTGTTGGCGATGATTTCCGGGCCATTTTCGAAGTAGTTTACGAATCCGATTGGGCACGGTACTATTCCAAAGTCAGGTTCACACTATGGAAGTTACCAAGGCTCTCGCTGCTCTTCAGCCGCTGTACGGCAAGGGCAATGTTGAAATCATTACGCGCGACGGTATCCGTGTGCGCGGAATCGTGCGCAGCATGAAGACGACACAGGCGCTCACCACGCCCAGCGTCAAAGTCGAGCGTGCGGATGGTCAGATCGTCAAAGTGCCTTTTACCTTAATCTCTGAAATTATCGATCATAATCCAATAGCGAGTAGGTAATAGGCAGTAGACGTGAACACCGCGTCTACGTTCTGCTACCCTCGACTGTCTACTTGCTACTACCCATGTCCCTGGAATTCGCAGTTCAGCATCCCTGCACATTACGGGCACGGTATTCAGAACATCACCTGCGAAACTGGGGGCGTCTCAGTAGTCTGCATGCCGCAATCACGACGGGTGATAGTTCCGCGCCGAACGAAGACAAACTCAACTGGGTGAATCGCGCGGCGAAAGAAATCGACGATCTGCAAAGGGAGAGTGCCATCTGTACCGATTGCCCGGCGTGCCTGCCTACGCAAATCGACGGTCATGGCGAAGCGCTCGGTTGTCTCGGACGAATCAACTATCCGATCGATGCTCACTTTGAAAAATTCATTGCCAATCGTGTGCAGCTCGTCCTGGACACATTGGATCCGCAAGACTGGCCGCGCCTGCTGCATATCGCTGTCGATCCGGAATCGCCGTTTGACGGCGAGGCGACCAAAGAACTGCGACGCGTGACGACGAAAGACGGCTTGCGCTTTTATGAATTGCGGGTGCCAATCAAGCTGGCGCGAGCCGGTGCGAACCTTACAACTGACAATCTTTTCGATCTGGTCGCTGGCTTTCAATCCGAGGATGCCCACGCGACAAGTTATACGCGTGAGTTTCCACTGAGCGCGACGGCCGATTACTACGATTTTCTCGATTTAATTCTGCGGAACGACCTCAGCGAGTTGGAGCGTCAGCGACTTCAGTCACGCAGCCGTAGCTATGTGCAATTTCTCCGCCTGCTCAGTGCATTTGAAAGGGCGGAGGCTCTCGAGACGCGTGTATTAGTGGACTAAAAGAGTCGTGAATCGTAAATCGTGAATCGTGAATAGTGAATAGTGAATAGTGAATAGTGAATAGTGAATAGTGAATAAAAAGAGAACTGATGTCAGTTAGCACATTCGAGACAACGTCTCTTCGCAGGCTGCCACATCTATTTACGATTTACGATTCACTATTTACGACTCATTACTGCTTGATTCCTCATCAACCTGTCTGAGGCTATCCAGAATTAAGTTTGTATTACTCGCTGCTTCAATCGTGACCGGGAAGGACTGAACAGATTTTTCAAAATCGAAAATGCCACTGGTGATTTCCACGATCTGACGGAAGGCTTCGTACGCGACCAGCGTCCCGCACTCCGAGCCGACAATCTGTCCATCGTTAAAGAAGACCCGGCCCGTCCGTGTGCTGTTCTGCAGTGACAAAGCACCAGTTTGCTTCGAATTTTCAATTGCCTGAATCGCGTCGAACACACTGATGACGGCCAGATCGCCAGCAAAAGTCACATCAGGCTTGCGAGCGAATGGCGTACTGCGCGGCGCCGGCGCCTCACTTTTCAATTCCGGATGCCGTGCGCGGCGAATCGCTTCCAGGCCGGACGCAATCGAGATTCGATTATCGAGTTGTTTCGCTTCCAACAAACGGTCGTGGGCCGCGTCAAAGTTGTCCCGCTCGATGTAGAGACTCGCGAGCGCGAGACAGTGTCGGGCGGCTTCTTCGGGGTGTTTGTGCGAGGCAGCAACTTCGCGCAGCTTTTCGCGCAGGCTGATGGAACGTGGCATGCGCTCCAGCGCAGTCTTTAAACGCTTCATCGCGCGATCGGGAGAGCCGTACTTTAGAAACAAATCAGCATCAAGGAGTGCAGTTTCGACTTCGCCGATTGGTTCTTTATCCTGTCCAGACATCTCGTCGCGTTGGGCGCCAACTATGATAGCCCAGCGCGAACCCCGAGTGCGATAGTTTAGTTTGCGAGAATTTCCTGTGCGACGCGCTGTCCGCTTTGAATGGCCCCATGGACCGTTCCGATGTGACCGACGCTCGTGGCTTCGCCCGCAAAGAACAGTTTATTTTCCACCGGCTGCCCGAGGATTTGCTGATCGTCCAATCCATTCACCGGCACGTACGCGTACGCACCACGCGTGAATGGATCGTCCCGCCAGTCATGAATGAAAGCACCCTCAAGTTGCGCTTCGATTTGACTGCGAGAAAGATTCAAGATCGTTGTGAGTGAATCCAACGCTTGCTCAAGCAAATGATCTTTTTCTGCCGCCTGCCCTGCGTCGCCTGCCTCCTGTATCCCGCCTCCTGCCGCCTTCATGATTCGGTCGGCATTGGGCCCGCCCGTCCATCCGACAAGCATCGCCGCGCGAATTGGTAACTGCGTCCACCAGGTCGGCAAAGGCGCGCCGGGACAATGAAAGAAACCAGCTTCGTGGAAATCGACGCGGTTAGCTTCCTCATCCCACCGCTTTACTGTCTCCCAAAGGCGTTCGCGGAATAGAAGATTGATTTTCAGCACGTTACCCATCAGGAGCGCTTCGATTGCTCTTCGTTTGTCGGCCGGCAAGTTCGGCGTGAAACGAATCGCGGCTGTTTCATTTTTCAACAAGCTAATTGGCAGCGTAACGATTACGTGCGAAGCGACGAACTCTATCGGTGTGCCCTCCTGTCCGCATGACACTTCGACC
>JBKPPE010000587.1:0-4006 GCA_046733375.1 Acidobacteriota bacterium
GTTAGGGAACGAGCGAAATGGCTTATATCACCAGTGCACGCGCGCGACAAGAAAAGTTTTGGGCGTCCTGCTGAAAAAGAACGCGGCGCGTGTGTCGTTCTCTCTCGACGCAAATTGAACTTGCAACGGTTCGACGGTTAAAGTATCTCGGAAAACGGATGCCGCTAACTAACTACAACCCCAAAACGGTCAATATATTACCCCAGTTACATTTGCCCTTTCGTTATGCGCTTCGGTGTGCAAACGATCCATCAAGCCGCAGCACCGACTCGCATTTCTGCGGGCGCGAACCGCAGCCCGCGCCGGCCAGTGAATGATTAGATAAACATTGAATTGAGGGCCGGAAGCAGCGAATATTTTCCTATGAGCAAGCGAATTCCGAAAGCGACAAAAATTATGGTGATGCGGCACGCGGAGAAGCCTGCCAAGGATGGCGCACCGCACGGCGTGACCTTAGAAGGAGACCGCAACAAGGAATCACTGCAACCGCGCGGGTGGCAGAGAGCGGGCGCGTTAGCGAACCTCTTCGCGCCTGCAAACGGTAAGGTGCAAAACGGCGCGCTGGCAAGACCGCAGTTCCTCTACGCGTCAAAGCCTCTGCGCCGCAAAGGCAGCCAGCGACCAATGCAAACGATCCTGCCGCTGGCTGAGAAGTTGGCGGTGCCAATCAATCTGAACTATGAAAGGTCTGATATTGAAGGTGTGATCAACGAAGTCCGCTCACGTCGCGGCATCGTGCTCATGTGCTGGCAACGCGAATACATTCCACGGATCGCGGCGGAGATTCTCGGCACGCAGAAGCGTGTGCCAGAAACGTGGCCAGAAGATCGGTTCGATCTGATTTGGGTTTTCGACCTCGACCGGCGAGCTGGCAGTTACAAGTTCAGCCAGATTCCGCAAAGACTGTTGATGGGTGATTTAACTACGCCGATCAAGTAGCCGAGTGAAGCCCTTTCGCAACGGAGAGCTTGCGACAGCGACCGTTGAGAAGCGCCCCGTCTTCGACGGTCAAACTTTCCGTAGATACGTCGCCGGTTACTTGAGCTGTACGGCCGAGCACGACTTCCGCGGCATTAACCTGACCTTGGACGGCCCCATTTATTCTTGCCACCGCCACGTTGATGACTGCCTCGCTGAGGTTCGCGCCGGTGCTGACGACCAGAGTGCCGTTGGGGGAACTTACCTGTCCTGAAAAGTTTCCGTCGATTCGCAAAGAGGTCCGAAAGGTGACTTCACCGGAAAACTTAATCACATCGCCGACGAAACCCAGCCAATTGTCCTTTGGAATGTTGACGCGCTGGTCCCGCTCCCTGCTTGTCGCAACTGCTTGAGCGCTCACGGTTTTTCTTCCCTCTGTTCGTCTGCTTAAATTGTTTTCGGTGACGTTGAGGCGAGATCTCTGGCAGCTGCAAGCCTGGAGATGACGACACCCTGATGGATCGGACTATACCATTTGCCGCTGAGCGGGAAAGTTACAATTACGTTGCGTTCAATGGAAGTAAGTCACGAAGTCGCGGTGGCACTAAGAATTTGCGCTAACTATCTGACATGCTTTCACACGGAAGTTTTGTGTCGGCAACGACTTGCCACCGCGCAATTCGACCATCGCGCACGACAGCTTTCCACGCCGCCGGGAGACGCCAATTCCGATCCGCGTTTCCTTTGAACGAGCCGCCGGCGAATCCAAACATCCCAAACTCGCTCTCGTGTTCGAAGATGTCGTTCACTTCAATCTGATAATCCGGAAACCATTCAAAGTATCCGCGCCAGCCCGCGAGCATCGGTGCGCGGCCGGTGACTTCACTTCCATATGGATCAACAAACGTGTGGTCGTCAGTCATTAACTCGCCGAGGCGATCGACATCCTGGGCATTAATCGAATCGACAAAATTAAGAATCGTTTCTTTTGGCGTCATCTCAAACGTGTGTTTTCCACGACCGCAATCACGAACACTCAATCAAAAACTCCAAGCCAGAGCCAAACCATAACTGTGTGCATGAGTATCGAAAACGGGAGCCACGGCCGGCCAGCGGCGAGCGTGTTCGACCAGGCGCTCTTCCTCTTCCTGACCGCCGCCGCTCGAGGCTACGCGGTGATGCGCGCGATAGACGTAACGACCGATGCCGTAACCCATTGCGCTGCCAACCAGAATGTCGGAAAGGAAATGCTTTTCTCCGGTAAAGCGCGCAACACTTACGACGGTCGCAAGGCCGTATGCAGCGATTTGCACCGAGCGATGATCCGAGTACTCGTTGGCGATCACGGTTGCGACGGACCAGGCGTGAATTGCGTGGCCTGACGGAAATGAAGTACCACCCCGAAAGAAATCGCCGCGGTGATGTTCGGCCAGAGGTCGACGCCGCTCTGTGATCGCTTTCAAAGAGACTACGATTATTTCGCTGTTAACCAGCGCTTCCCAACTCAGTAGTCCGGTTTCTCGCGCGCGCGCGTCGTGTTCTGACCGTCCGGCCAAATAAAATATGCCACCCACGGCCGCCGCGCCGTAGGTCGAACCGGGATAGCTAATCCAGCGACTCGCTGACAATTGATCGTCAAATTCAGCAATTTCATGTGCGGTCGTGCGATCGGTTGCGATCAACGCAGCCGTTCCCAATCCTAAGGGCACTATCCACTTTGCATCGCCACGATCCCACTTAAACGGTGCTGTCCAGATCGCCTTTTGATCCCGAAGAATATTTTTGAAAAATTCATGCTCAAGCGTCGGGCTGGAAGACGGATCGGGACTTGGTGATGCTGCTTGCGCGCGCGCCTCGATCGTCGCGACAAGCGCAATTAGAACCATCATGCCGAAGTGGCAAAGCGATCTTCTGTTACTTCGCATGTTACATCTCCTTGTGAAGCTGGCGGCTACTTGCTGACTACTAACACCACGAACGAGTCCGGTTTGATCGTACGCTGGGGCCGTCCACCGGGCGTCGCTGCGGGTGTTTCGGAATACTCTGCCGCGCTGAGAAAAACTTTTTTCGTCTTTGGGTCGAATGCCATCGTCCGCGCGCTCGGCTGTGTCTTAACCGCGCCCGCGTCTTCGTAATCGTCGGCGGCTTTCTCGTGAAAAATGCTCAACACTCCCTCGCTGCACGAGAAGAAAACGAGCTTTGCCTGCGGATCGAACGCCGCGTAATCAACGCCGCGGCCAATGGAAAAGCTGCCGATGATTTTGCCTGAACCGGCGTCCATCACGACCATCTTCGGCTCGTTACGACATCCGATAAACAGTCGCTTCGTCTTTTCGTCATACGCGAGACCGGTCGGGGTCTTCGCAACACCGATCGGAAAACGGTTCTTCACTTCGAGTGATTTCGGATCGAAAGTGATGACCTCGTTCGTGTCCTCGAGATTTAGATACACGACGCCGTCAGCCACGACAGCCGATTCACCATCGCCATTGGCCTTGACCGTCCCCACGACTTCACCGGTCTTCGCGTCGATCGCGCTGATGTCATGCGATCCGTGGTTGTTAGTGAACACGCGTTTCGTGGCGCTGTCGTAGTAGATGCCGTCAGGGCCTTTCCCCACATCGATTTTCTTGATTGTCTGCAAGGTGGCGAGATCGAACATCGACACTTTGTTCTCGCGGCCGTTGCTGGTGAACCCGTGTTTGAATTCCGAAGCGATCGCCGTGCCGTGGACTCCGGGCGTATCCCCCACGGTGCCAATCAACTTGCCGTTGTCCGGATTGACCACGTTCACTTCCGTGCCGTGCGAGACATAGAGCCGCCGCGCCGCGCTGTCGATGACGATATAGTCGAACCCGCCGTTGCCGGGAACGGGATAACGTGTCTCAACGTGATATCCGGTGCCGTTCTGGAAAGTCGCCAGGGCCAGCGACACAAGTATTAATGCGGTATTGAAGTTCATCTTCGCTCACCTTTCGTAGTGTCCTATTTTTGGTTTTCTCCGCGTCTCTGTGCGTCCTCGGTGCCTCTGTGGTGAAATTATTAGGCAAAAACTCACCACAGAGACACGGAGCTCTTCACAGAGACA
>JBKPPE010000588.1:0-6848 GCA_046733375.1 Acidobacteriota bacterium
ATCGAAGTGATTACGAGCGTGCAGCGCTCGTACTGGGACCTGGTATTCACGTTGCGAAATCTTCAGATCCAACGTGAATCGCTGAGCGACGCGCGGACACAGCTTGAGCACAACCGGCGCATGGTGGCTGAGGGAACACTCGCGCCCATCGACATCGTGGCCGCCCAGACTCAAGTTGCAAATCTTGAACAAGCGGAATTCGCGGCGCTCGACGACGTCAATCGCGCTGAGAACAATTTGAAGAACCTGATTGCCGAAGACCAGAAGGCTTCGCTTTGGAACGCTTCATTGATTCCGACGGACGACGTTGACTTGACCGTGCCGCCGGTAGTTTTGCCGGACGCGATGAAAGCGGCGCTGGAAAACCGGCCCGAATTGCGCCAGTCAGATCTCGCGCGCGAGATCAATCAACTCGATCAGAAACTTTATCGCGACCTAACCAAGCCGCAGGTTGATCTGGTGGGCACTTACGGCGTAGTCGGCAATGCCGGCACGCGCGTGACAACGACGAATCCCCTGACGGCCAGCAACGATCAATTGCGCGCGCGCGTGAATGACTTATCGACGCTCAATGGATTGCAACCGCTGCCCGCGCCGCCAACAGCGACCGTCCCGCCGAACTTGATTGGCAGTTACCCGCAGTCCCTTCAAAATCTGGCATCGAACGACTTCAATAACTTCCGCGTGGGTGTGACGATCAGTCTGCCGCTGCGCAACCGAACTGCTGAAGGTCAGCTGGCGCACTCAGAAATTGAAGGCGACCGCATCGCGACGCAGCGACAGCAACTTGAACAGTTGATTCAGGTGGAAGTGCGCAACTCTTTACAAACGGTGACGACCTCGGAAGCGCGCCTGCGCTCAGCCGCGGTCGCGCGCGAAAACGCCGAGCAACAATACGAGAGCGAGAAGCGTAAACTGGATGTTGGCCAATCGACCGTCTTTCTCGTCCTGGAACGACAGACCGCGCTGACGATCGCGCGAGGCAACGAATTGCGGGCGCAAACCGATCTCAATAAAGCCATCGCCGAATTCCAGCGGGCGACCGGCAATTCATTGACGGCCAATAACGTGAGCGTAACCTCGCACTGATTGCCATGGTTGAGCAAAGCAAACGATCGCGAGTGCTAATTCAGCGCTTATTAATCATAGCGGCGGCACTGATGACGTGCGGGATTGCTTCGTCTCAAGCCGCAGGCCAATCGTGTTTGCCTTCAGACGTCAAGCCAACCGAAATCGTAGCGCCGGATTCTGACAACCAGGATCGCGCCACGAAGCCAAAAACCGTGCGTGATCGACTCACCGAATTAAAGGCACGATGTCGCAAAGGGAAGCTGATGGATGCGCGCGGCAAACAAATCTATTTTCTCCGACTGATTGGATGCTGGGGCAATCCGCCTGCGGACTATGAAGAACAGCTCGAGGAGCAACGCGTGAAACTGCGGGAGTTACAAAAGAAATATACCGTCATTCAGATCCCTTGCGTAGCAGATCGCTTGATTCCTGAGACCGCGCGCGGCCTCCCCTGCGGATTGCGGCTGGGTAAGATTGACGACCTTTCACCCTCGCCGCTACGATGAGCGCGGGCCGTGATATTTCGCGACCATTTCACACGTCGCGCGTTGCCTGTTGCCGATGAGTTTTAGATCTTCACCAGCGCGATCGCGGAATTCCTCAATCTATACGCGACGGCGTAATTACCCACTCCGCATAATTGTCGGTTTGCTGTTGCCAATGGCGATAGTCGCAGGCACTGCGCTGTCCGTTCGCTTGATGAACGGCAATCGCGCGCTGGCTGCCAGCGCCGTTCGAAGCCGGTCCACCACACGCGACGTTGAAAACCAATCCACGGCCCGCGAGATTCAAAGCCAATCAGCCGACGGATTGTGGAGCTTCATTGCCGAAACCGACTCTCAAGCCGCGACGAAAATAGCTGGTGCGTATCGCTCGTATCGTAAACTCAGACTGAACACAGAGGCGTTTACCGCAGCGCTGGCGAAAGCGCCGCCCGAAGCAGCGATCAAAATAAAAGCTGCGCAATCAATCATCACGTTCCCGCAAGCTGACGGCAGATTCACGCGTTTTGCAATTGTTGAATCGCCAATCATGGCGCCAGAGTTGGCGGCCCGCTATCCCGAAATCAAGACATACTCGGCGCAAGGTATCGATGATCTGGCGGCGACCGCGCGGTTTGACTGGACGCCCGCGGGCTTTCACGCGATCGTGCTCGCCACCAGCGGCACTTCTCTCATTGAGCCCGCGGCGGCGGGCGATGTGGATAACTACCTCGTCTATTCACCGGGTGATGTTCTGGGATCCGGCGAATGCGACGTTTCGGCTGAGGAGCAGGAAGCGGCCGTGCAACAAAACGCACTGCGGAAAAAATCTCGGGTCACGGCGAACGTGTCCTCGGGGACCACGCTGCGAACTTATCGTTTGGCGGCTGCAGCCACGGCTGAGTACACGGCGGCCTATGGCAGTGGCAGTGTGAGCGGTGGACTCGCAGCGATCACCACGACCATCAATCTGGTCGATGCCATCTACGAACGTGAAGTCGCCATCAGACTCACACTGATTGCTAACAACGACGCGATAATTTACACGAACGGAGCAACTGACCCGTATACGCACGAAAACATCCCCTCATTAATCAGTCAGAATCAAACAAATCTGGATGCAGTGGTCGGTAATGCGAACTATGACGTCGGCCATGTATTCGACGGCAGTATTTTGGGCGGCGGTTTTTTTTCGTGGCAGGGACGGGGAAACTTTGGTGTGGTTTGCGCGACCGGTGGGAAAGCCAGGGGCGTAGACATCTTTCGTTCCGTATTTCCCACGAGCATCTACGCGTATTACAGTGCTGCACATGAATTGGGACACCAGTTCAATGCCACACATACCTTCAATACGACCTCGGACGGTTGCTCAACTGAGCGTGCCCCGGCGACGGCGTACGAGCCATATGATGGCTCGACTATTATGGCCTATCGCCTGACCTGTTCACCCGACGACCTGGCATCTACTGACACTTACTTCCACAACGCCAGCATTGAACAGATCGTTAACTTTTCAAGTAGCACTTCGTGCGCGGCGCAAACAAGTACTGGCAACAGTGCACCGTTTGTCCAAGCACCCGGCATTTACACGATTCCGATGGGTACGCCGTTCACGCTGACGGCGAGCGGTAGCGATCCTGACGGCGACGCAGTGACGTACTGTTGGGAAGAGTTCGATCTTGGGACTGCGTCGCCGCCGAACACGGATGACGGCACACGACCCATCTTTAGATCATTCGCGCCCGTCAGCAGTCCCTCCAGAACGTTCCCGCGGCTGAGCGACATCCTCAACGGTGTTTCGACACCAGGAGAAACGCTGCCTGTCACTACGCGCACGATGAACTTTCGTGTCACTGCTCGCGACAACCGCAACGGCGGCGGTGGAGTCAGTTCGGCTGCGACTCAAACCAATGTGCGCAGCGACGCGGGACCGTTCACCGTCACGCAACCGGCATCAGGAGCGAACTGGTCAACCGGCTCAATTCGGACCGTGACCTGGAACGTGGCCAATACCAACAACGCACCGGTTAGCTGCGCGAATGTCAGGATATTGCTTTCGACAGATGGCGGGACGACTTTTCCCATCACCGTGTCTAACAGTACGCCGAATGACGGTTCGGAGAATGTCACGGTTCCCGGAACCCCGACCAGCAGCGCGCGCATCAAGGTCGAGGCGATCGATCATATCTTCTTCAATATTTCCGCGGGATTTACGATCACCGGCTCTGCGACTCAAACCTTGACCGTGGCCTCGATCAACCCGAATAGCGGTGTGTCCATCACCGTCGCTCCGACAGACAACGCGGGCTTCGCGGATGGCTCAACTCAATTCACACGGACGTTTAATCGCAACGCCACTGTGACCTTGACTGCGCCGAACACTACGAGCGGAAATATTTTCCTGAAATGGTTGCGCAACGGAGTCGACTTCGCCACGACTGTATCTACCAACGTGACAATGGACGCGGACTACACGATGACGGCACTGTTCACGCCGCCGCCGCAGGTATACCTGGAAACCGGAACCACCAACAACGCGGCCGCGGTCGACTCAGTTACATTCGTGCACGGGCCATTCAGGCTTTTCGACCCATACAACTTCAGTGGGGACCAGCGCACGCGCCTGATTTTGTTCACGTCGGATTTAGGACTGACTCAGCCAAATCCATTGCTATTGACTGTGCAGGCCAACCTCGGTCCAAACGTGTTTCCATTCACAGTGGAGAATGTTGGACCGCTGGTAGGAGTACCCGGACTAACAGGCTCCTACGTAGTTGTGAGACTTCCCGACGGCTTGCCGACCGGAGATCTGCAATTAACACTCACCTTGGGTGGTGTAACCAGCAACACGACCATCCTCAGTATTGTTCAATAATCAATCTGCACCTTCCTGGCAGAGCGTCCCGAGCGCCATACAACCGTGCCAATCGCGCGAAACAGGGCACTAGCTTAAGGTGCATTGACTCTCGCGAAAGTCGCGGCGGTCCACAACGGAAAGTGATCCGAAACTGTAAGCTTGCGATCGATCCCGTAACTTTGCGGCGTGAATCCGCGCAGCCAAATCCAATCCAGCTTCAGCCTCACATCGAACATCAGCGCCTTCCGATAGAAAGTTGATTCGTCGTCGGGCAATGGCGTAGTGAAGCCCGCCTCAGTGAACAACTTGCGAATGCCCTGTACCGCAGGCAACTCCCAGGTGTTGAAGTCGCCGAGCACCACGGCCGGCATTCCTTTCGGGAATCGATCCAAGTCGGTGATTACCGCGCGCAATTGCTCGATCTTCTTGGCGATCGGCAGGCGTGTTTCGCTGTGCACTGAATAGACGCGAATGGAAGTCTCGCCAACCTTTAACGTCGCCGCGATGGCAAGGCGTTGGCGTCCGCCAGGCCCCGGGTTGGGCAAAATGATTCGACTGACATCAGTTAATGGGTAGGGACTGAGAACCTCTACTCCGGTTTCTTCCTCGGCCACCTTCGCTGTGTCGGTGCCGGCGGGCGCGGGCGCAGTCCAGGTGTAATACATCCCTAGAGCATCGGCAATCTGCTTCGCGTTATTGAAGTTTCCACTACGCGGCTTGGCACGATCCACTTCCTGCAACCCGACGATCATTGGCGCAGACCCGCGCCGTTCTTTTAGCCAGTTGATGATTTGCTCGAGTTCTTTGCCGCTCCGCCAACGAATGTTGTAGGAAACAAAAATGATTTCATCGCGCAGCCTTGTTTCGACGATTCGTGGAGCCGCACCACATTCCAGCAGCGAATTAGTTTGGCGATTATCTGTTTGTCCCTGGTTCGTTTGCAGACTTGAGAGCATCGTAAATATGAGCAGGGCCAACACCGTACGAAATGGAAAAGCTGAGACAATCTTGAAGAACATCACTGAGAGTAGATGAAATCAAACCTCAATTCGCAAACCGTCATAAGCGGCGACCGTTTTGCCCGGCCACAACTTTCTCGCCTCACCTTCCAAGTCGACGCCATCCCATTCTGGATACAGATGCGTAAGCACAACCTTTCGTGGCTCGGCCAGAATGGCCATCCGCATTGCATCGGCGAGTTCGAGATGAGTTTGAATGGGCTTGTTGCGATAAAACGAACATTCGAGCAAAAACAAGTCAGCGTACCGCGCAAACTGCGCGACCTCTTCCGAGAAGCCGGTGTCCGCACTGTAAACAATCGTCGTACCGCGGTCGTCAGCAAGTCGTAGGGCGAGGCTTTCCGGACGATGCGGAGTCGAAACGACAGCCGCTGTTAGTCCGTTCAATATTTCAAAAGGCCGGGGCGAATTATCAGCGGAAATTTCGGTGAGATCGAGGGGAAACGGCAATTCGAACAATCCATAGTTGTGTGCATCGTCGATCGCCGCCAGTAACTTCTTTGTTCCCGCGCAGGCGAAAATCTGCAAAGGCTTGCGGCGTGATTGCGTCTGTGGAGCGTGCTTCATCCCAAACAGCAGCGGCGCGAGCCCACCGCAATGATCCAAGTGCAGGTGGCTGATCCATATTGCGTCGAGGTTGGACCAGTCGAGACGTTCCTGTGCCATCCGGTGCGGCGCGTCGGCACTGCAGTCGAGCAGCAGCGAACCCCGTTCAGTTTCCAGCCAGAATGCCGCGGCCGCACGTTGCGGATGAAAAACCGAAGTGCCGGAACCGAGAACGATGAGCTGCATAAGTCAAAACCTAAATTGAAAAATGAAAATTGAAAAGTGCAAATTGCACGTGGAGTACTCTAAATTGGATTTTCTCTGAGCCCTCTGCGAAAGCCTCTGTGCTCTTCGGCGGTTGTTACTCATGTTGCTGTCATTAACCGCAGAGGAAAATCCGAGGGCTTCGCAGAGGAGCGCAACGAGTTGAAACGCGGCACCACTAAAACGTCTGATTGCTTGCCGCCTCGATCCAAATAACTTATGCTGACGCACTCTGATTAGAAACGTTGAGGCGGCAGACTCCACACTCACAAATTCGAAACTAATTTCATGACCGTAAAATCTGATCGTTGGATTCGCCGCATGGCGGAAGAGGCGCAACTAATTCAGCCGTTCGAAGCGCGACTGATTCGTGAGGTCTCCGGCACGCGGATAATTTCCGCCGGCGCCTCGAGCTATGGCTATGACATGCGGCTCGCCGACGATGGCTTCCGCGTGTTCTCGCCGATTCATGGACGTGAAATCGATCCGAAGCATTTTGATGAAGAGTCGCTTGTTGAGCCGCCCCTTCGCACGGCTGACGATGGCTCGAAGTATTACCTGATGCCGCCCCACTCGTATGCGCTGGGAGTCTCAGTCGAAACCTTTCAC
>JBKPPE010000589.1:0-12064 GCA_046733375.1 Acidobacteriota bacterium
TAAAATGATCCTGCCAGTGTTCGTAGCCTTCGCGATAGCCATGGGAAAAGCCGTCGCGATAAGCCTGCTGATAAGCGTCACGGCTTCCTTTGCTGGAACGATACCCACGTTTCGCTTCGCGGTAAAAGTGTGAGCGCTCCGGATCGTACGTTTGTCCGCGACGGCCATCGTTCGCTCCGGTGAAGACACCATCCTGGTAGCCGATCTCGTAGGCGCTCTGGCTGTCATCGTAATCGGGATAGTTGCTCTGCGCATAAACGATCGTGTCGTCGTACGTGGGCACGCGATAGCAGTCGTCAGTGTGACGATGACGATGTCCATGGCGATCTCCGTGACGGTCGCCGTGGCGATTGCCTCCGCGATCTCGATCGCGATCTCTTCCGCCACCGGGATTGCCGCCAGGGCGATTACCGTTACTCGGGTTGCCGCCAATGCGATTACCAGTAGGATTTCCACCGGGGGTTTCGCCGCCGCTGATCCGCCTGGGAATTGGATCGCCATCTTCGTTGACGATAACCCGATCGCGCCGATTGCTGCTGCCCTCACCTTCCATCGTGCCGCGAACCCGAGTGTTGCTGCCATCACTTCCCGATCGCGTATTCGTGCGGCGCGGCGAGGAATCATCGCTGCCGCGACCACGACGTTCGTTGTTGCCGACATTGGTATCGTCGCCACGACGCCCGCTGTCGTTGTCTGTGTTTCGCGAGCCCCTGTCGTTTTTGCGACTGGCGTTGTCATTGTTCGAACTGCTGCTGCCGCCGCTGCTGGGCGGGCTGGGCGGGCTGGGCGGTGGGTCGTTACGCGGCGCTGGAGCCGGATCACTTCTGGGACTTTCAGTTCGAGGACTTTCGGTTCGAGGACTCTCCGGTTTTCGATCATCTTGTGCTCGCACTGCCGCCGGCACACAAAGCGCCAGTACGAACAAAACCGACGCAGTAGAACTCAGTTTCACTGCCTGGAATTTCATTTCGGCCTCCTCGGAAGGAACTAGACTGTTTTGTTTTCGGGAGAGCCAAAACCCTGATGAGTGCCTGAATTATACGCCGCAAACAGTTGCGCGCAAGCTTTAAGTGCGCGCCGTGATGCCGAGTGCGCGCATCCGTCGATAGAGATGGCTGCGATCGATGCCCATCAATTCGGCCGCGCGCGAGACGTTCCCGTCAGCTTCTTCCAACTTTCTTTGAATGAACTCACGATGATAGGCGTCGCTGGCTTCTTTGAATGACGGAAACCGATACGATGACGCCGGGGGTTCGGCGCTGCCGAACGCTGGAAGGTCCTTCACGCCAACTTTATGGTTGTTGTCGTGCATGATGACGATGCGTTCGACCGTGTTGCGCAGTTCGCGGACATTCCCAGGCCATGAATAACTTTGCATGGCATCAATAGCTTTCGCGTCGAACCGCAGCAGCGTTCGGCCGTAGGCCGTAGCAAACCGATGGTTGAAGTGTTCGACGAGCAACGGGACATCTTCCAGCCGCTCACGCAGTGGTGGAACTTCGAACGGAATCACGTTCAAACGAAAATAGAGATCGCTGCGGAACGCACCCTTCTCGATCTCTTCGTCGAGTTTCTTATTTGTCGCGGCGATAACGCGCACGTCGACGCTCACCGGCAGGTTGCTGCCGACCGGCTCGAATCGTTGCTCTTCGAGGACACGCAGGACTTTTGCCTGTACGTTCGCGCTCATGTCGGAAACTTCGTCAAGGAACAACGTCGCGCCGTCGGCCAGCTCAAACTTTCCTTTTTTTGCCGCAGTCGCGCCGGTGAAAGCGCCTTTGACGTGTCCGAACAGTTCAGACTCAACCAACTCTTCCGGTATGGCTGCCGAATTGACTTCAATGAATGGTGCGGATGCGCGGCGGGACTGTAGGTGAATGGCGCGCGCCACCAACTCTTTACCGACGCCGGATTCACCGGAGATCAGCACCCGTCCGTCCGTCGGCGCGACTACGGTGATCTGTTTTCGCAGAGCGCGCATCGAAACGGACTCACCGATCATCGCGTACTCTTCGTTCAGTTCCGCGGCGAGTGTTTGATTAGCCAGTTCAAGCTTCCGCTGACGCAACGCGTTGCGAACGGTGAGCACGGTCTTTTCAATTGAGAGCGGCTTCTCGATGAAATCGAAAGCGCCAAGCTTCGTTGCGCGCACCGCCGTTTCGACATTGCCGTGGCCGGAGATGATTACTACTGCAGCATCACAATTCCCTTCGCGCATCTGCTGGAGCGTTTCGAGACCGCTGATGCCGGGAAGCCACACATCGAGTAACACACAGCCATACGCACGTTGACCAACCGCCTTTAGACATTCTTCGCCGCTCGCGACCGCATCCGGCGCAAACCCCTCGTCTCGCAAAACCGCGGTCAGCGATTCACGGATGCCGCGTTCATCGTCAACGATTAAGATCGATTCGGACATTGACTGGAAAATCGTACTTTGTGCTTCGTACTTTGTGCTTGGTGCTTAATGCTTGTATTTAGTGTGCTGCTTTGTCCTTTGTCTTTGTCGTCGTGATTCACATGAGTTGGACGTCAAAGTACAAAGTACGAAGCACTAAGTACTAATTGGTAACTCGAGCACAAATCTCGCCCCATGGGGCACATTGTTTTCCGCGCGAATCTTTCCACCATGTTCCGTGACAATTCGTTGCACGATAGCCAAGCCGAGCCCGGTGCCCCGCCCACGCGTCGAAAAGTACGGTTGAAATAGACGCCTGAAGTCAGCCGCCGGAATTCCTTCACCCGAATCAGCGACTTCGGCGATTAACATTTCACGCTGGGCGTCGAGTTTTGTGCTGACGCTGATATGACGTTCGCTCGCTGAGGTCAACGCCTCGAGAGCATTATCAATGAGATTGACGAACACGCGTTTCATTTGTTCGCCATCAAGCATCGCCGCCGGCACGTCGGGCTGAAGATCCAAGTGCAACGCCACACCGTTCAAACGATCTTCGTAAAGTGCCGCGGCTTGGGTTACGACGTCATTGAGTGACGTGTTTGACTTTTGTGCGTCGGGCATCCGCGCGAAACGCGAGAACTCATCTACCAAAGACTTCAGCCCCGTAACTTCACGCGTGATCGACGAGGTGCATTCCTCCACCACTCGTTTCAATTCCTCATCGTCTGTCGCGGCTAAATGGCCATTGCCCGCCCCGTTTTCGGTCCCGTTAACGCGGATGCCGAACTGGCGTGCAATGCGCTCAGCCGATAATTGAATCGGCGTGAGCGGGTTTTTGATTTCATGCGCGATGCGGCGGGCAACTTCGCTCCAGGCGGCCGCACGTTGCGCCGTCAACAACTCCGACAGATCGTCGATCACAACAACCACTCCACGCTCGCGGCCGGATGCCGCACCCAACGCGGTGACGGTAAGGGCCACCGGAATCGAATTTACCGCTGAGCCGCGAGTCAATTGATTTTGTTCTGCCGCGCGACCGGCGCGTCGGGCTCGTTTGATTAGCCGTTCGAGCACGGCACGGTCCTCCTGACTCAACAGGCTCGACAGCTTCGCCCAGGCCGGCGGCGCTTCACTCAGCTTCAAGATCGACGCTGCGGCTGCATTCATCGTCGTCACACAGTTGTTCTGATCCAGCGAGACGACGCCGGTCGAAAGCGAATTCAGCACAGTTTCAATGTAATCCCGCCGTTCTTCTATCGCCTGGTTCTTTTCTTTCAAAGTCGCCGCGCCCGCTTCCAGCCGCCGCCGATTCTCTTCCAGCTCAGCGGTCATTTGATTGAACGAATCAGCCAGCAGCGCGAGTTCATCATCGGCGGGCGTCGTCACTCGGTGCGAAAGATTCCCGCGCGCAACTTCCTTTGAAGCTTCCGCCAGAGACTTAATCGGGGCCGCCAATCCACGCGCCAGGTGAATCGCTACCCAGGTCGACGCAAAAATCAGCAACAGAGTCATCAACCCGAGCGTCGACAGCCCGAGCAGGCGTACTTTGCGTTGACGTTGGACCAGGTGCTGATACTCGCTTTGTGAGCCCGCGATGATGTCGTTAGCGTCTGCGTCACTGAATCGTCGCGGCACCAGGATCAGACGAGTTGAATCCGTAAGCGGCGCCGAGGCCAAATCGAATCCTTTTGCGTCCGACAAGTTTACGTCGGTCGGATTCGCTGAACGCCGTCCGGCTTCGAGCACGCGGGTCAGTTCGAGTTCGTTCATGCTCGGAACTTGCGAACGAGCAGCAGCGATGACCTCTCCTGAATTAGTCACGATCTCGATCGCGGTGACGTCACCGGTACTCTGCAGTTCATTTAAAGACGCCAGCCATTCCGTCTGTGGCTTTGCGCGAATCGCGGTCGCCAGAAGCGACGCTGTGTCATGCAATCTCTGGTTCTGGGCTGTGACAATCTCTCGCTGCTGCTCGCGCACACGCTCAACGACGTTCTCTGGCAAACGGCCCATCCATTTTTCAACTGAGCGGTTTAGAAACAGATAAGAAAAAGCCGCCATCGCCGTAATCGGCAGTAAACTCAAGCCGATGAAGTACGCGAGCAGGCGTGTCTGAATTCTCGAACCGGGCTGGCTTGCATGTCGTTCACGACGCAGCCGCACGAGCGTCCGCAGCAGAATGAAACTGAAAACAAAGAACGCGACAAAGTTAAGAGTCGAAATCGCGTAGAGCAGTAAAGTGTCCGATCCCGTTTCCGCCGGGACGAAGGCCCACAAATTGAACAATCCTTGTGCGGCAATCAAACCCAGCAGGACAACAACGATGCCACCCAGAACCCACACACGCTGGCGTCGCTGCCGAGATTGACTCGTGGCTTTTTTCTGTTGGTCTGTGGATGCTGCCACCGAAAAGCTCCGTTTGGACAGGTGAAAACTGAGGCAAAGTTTAGCACAGGCAGCGGCTTGGCCCACTCAACGCCAGCGGGGACCGAAGTGCTAGAATGGCCGCTCGTTGATGGAAGTCCACAACTTTTTCGTCGGCAAAGATGGGCATCTGCGCAGCGGATGGCGCGCGACGTTTTTTGCCGTAGCGTTTCTTGTCTGCGCAAGATTGTTCGACGCGGCGGCATCTGTAATCACGCACGCGCTCGGTGGTCTACCCGCAGGATTCTGGAGCGACGTTTTGCCGTTTCTGGTTGGCGCCGTGGTGCTCTTCAGCTCCGCGACGCTGGTCGGATGGGCGTGCGGTTGGATCTTTGAAGAGCTCCCGTTCAGCGCGCTCGGCTGGTGGCCTCATCGCGGCTGGGTGAAAAACGTTGCGTTAGGCTCGCTGCTTGGCGCCGCTTCACTACTGCTGGCGGCGGGATTCACCGCTGTCACGCGCGGAATTAAGTTCACTTTCAATTCGAGTCCTGGATCCACTATAGGGAAGACCGCGATTGTCTCACTTGTCATTTTTGTAATTGCGGGCGCCGCCGAAGAATCGCTCTTTCGTGGTTACGCTTTGCAAACTTTCACACGCGCGAAGCTCGCCTGGGTTGGTGTGCTGTTAACCTCACTGCCGTTCGCCGCGGTGCATTTGGCAAACCCGAACGTCAGTCGCGGCTTCACTTTCATTAACACGGCGGTCGCCGGCGTTTGGTTGGCCGCCGCTTATCTAAGAACTCGCAGTTTGTGGTTTCCGCTGGGACTGCATTGGGCGTGGAATTGGACGCAAGCATCGCTGCTCGGATTGCCGGTTAGCGGCATTCAACGCCTCGCGCCCGCGCCTTTGTTGCACGCAATGAATGCCGGTCCGGATTGGTTAACCGGTGGCGCTTACGGAATCGAAGGCGGCGCTGCTTGCACGGTTGCACTAGTCATTTCAACGATCGTCATTTGGCGAATGAAACTAATCGCTCGGGCCGACGTAACAACCGATCGGAAGACCGCTACTTAGTAAGGATAGCCACACTTCGTCGGTTACGAGATCGTAATCCTGTTAACACTCTCCTCGGATTTTCCGTCTTAGCCATGCCAAAAGTAATCGAAGAACTTGCGATTGCTCGACGAAATATTTCAAAAGGCGTGTCAATGATCGAGGCCGAAGCCACCGCGGAGATGCTGCTGATGCGACAGCCGTTCCGCTCTCCCGACAAAACAGACGAGCCAATAGAAGCGACATTAATCCGGGCCGTTTTGGAGGGCGAACACGATCGATACGCTCGGCTCTATGAAATCTACGCGCCACTCGTCCACGGAATTATTTTGGCGCGAGTGCCCCGCGACGAAGTTGATGATTTGGTGCAGGACATTTTTCTGCACGCACTGCGGAAGCTAAACACGCTGCGTAATCCAGCTGCGTTTGGGTCATGGATCGCGATGATCGCGCGCAACCGGGCGATGGATTTCCATCGGAGCTCACGTGACATGGTCGAGGTTACGGAACAGATCGCCGTCGACCGGTCTCCGACACGACAAGCAAAAGAGGTACTGGATTTGATTCGTCAGTTACCGCATACGTACCGCGAAACGATGGTTTTGCGATTCGTTGAAGGAATGACCGGACCCGAAATCGCCGCGCGCACCGGACTCACGGCGGCGTCGGTGCGAGTGAATCTTCATCGCGGACTGAAGTTGCTGCGCCAGAAAATGGGAGTTACTGACAATCCTGAAGCAGCGGCCTCGTAATGGTGAGGGATGACATGATGAACGACTCTTATCTTTGGGATCGAACCGGCGAAGCAGATTCCGATGTTCGCAAACTTGAACAGCTGTTGAGCGAACTTCGTTACCAGCCGCAGCCACTTCGCATTCCCGCCGGAATCAAAATCGAAAGAAAGCCTTCTTTCTTTCCGATGGCGATCGCGGCAGCCATCAGTTTCTGCGCCATTGCTCTAAGTCTATGGTTTTACTTCGCGCGCAGCAGCTCCGTGCCGCCGATTGAAGCCGTGCACGTTCCCGAAATTGAACAGCCGGCAATTCCGCCGTCGGGAAATCCATCTTCTGTCGCCACAGTAGAAAAGAAATCCACGATCCAAAAGCGGCCAGGTCGCGCAATCGTTGCGCGGGCCATGCGTCGCGAAGTGCGTGACAACATTGAACCGCGTGCGCTCACGGCCGAAGAATTGGCGCAAAAAGAACAATTGCTGCTCGCATTACGGCTGGTAAGCGTGAAACTCAGTCTGGTACAGCGCAAGACGCAAAGTCTGCCCCAGCCAAATCTGATTCGCAATCAACACAAAATAGGATGAACACACCATGAAAACTCTCTTCCGGCATTCGTTAAAATTTACGCCCGCGCTGCTACTCGCCCTATTTGGGAGCCTCACGGCGATGGCCCAATCGGCGAAGTTGCAGTTGGATCAGCTCGACTCGTTAGCGAACAAGGCGACGGAAACGGTGGACGTCAAGCTGGACGAACACCTGATGCAGACGACCGCTAAATTCTTTTCCGTTAACGATCCTGACGATGCTGAAATCAAGGAATTGATCAAGAACGTGAAGGGAATTTACGTAAAGAGTTTCACGTTCGAAAACGAAAACCAGTATTCGACGGCGGAGATTGAATCTGTAATGTCACAGCTTCGCGGTGGCGGCTGGAACAAGATCATCGGGATTACGAGCAAGAAAGACGGCGAGAATGCCGAGGTTTACCTGATGACCACGGGCGCTCAGATCAGCGGGTTGGCCGTCGTGAGTCTCGAGCCAAAGGAATTTACCGTCGTCAACATCGTCGGTGCGATCGACCTCGAGAAGCTTAGCCAATTGGAAGGTCAATTCGGCGTCCCGTACTTGAATCTGCCGCCACAAAAGCCAAAGACCAGCAAATAACGCGATGACAAAATCTTTGATCATCATCGGACTGTCGGCTGCGCTTTTGATGCCGGCAACCTGGTCAGCAACCGCGGAGCGCGATGGCTTTGAGAGCGTCGTTAAAGCGATCGAGCACTTCTATCACGTGAAGCATCAGAGTATTCCTCTGATTGCGCGAGCGGGAATGAAAGCTGTCCGCACGGCTGCCAAAATGAAGGGCGGGGAATACAAAAAGCTGGCGGAGGCGGGCAGCGTTCGCATCGCGTTCTTTGAAGACCAAACCTTCGATTCGCGCGGACAGATTGCGTCGTTCAAAGCATCCGTGCAACAGACGTTAGCGCGCGACTGGTCGCCTCTCATGCAGACGCTCGCGCCGAAAACCGAGGAACAAACCTACATTTACGTGCGCGACGCCGGTCAAAAGTTTCACGTCATCGTCATCACCATCGAGAAGCACGAAGCCACCGTCATCCAGGCGACGCTGGCCCCGGAGGTGCTCGCTGACTTAATGAAGAATCCTGACGAAATGGGGCGAGCACTGACCGATGACGTCACGACTACTGAACCTTAGAACATTTTATTCGGATACTGGGTCTTTTAGGAGAAGCCAATGACAAACTTAACCCACCGTAACCCGTCCAAACCGGCCTCGTTTAAATACTCGCTAATGCACTTTGGCGTGGTCCTTTTGTTTGCAGCGCTCGCAGGGACGGTCTCGGCGCAGGAATTTGCCGACACGATCAAGATTCGGACGCGAGTGGTCTTCATGGATGCGCTCGTGAAAGACAAAAAGACGGGCACGCCTATCTCGGACTTGAAGCCGGAAAATTTTGAGCTTTTCGACGATGGTCAGCCGCGCACGATTTCATACTTCACGCGCGAGGGGCAGGCACGGAAACCCCTTGCGTTAGTTTTGATTTTGGATTTGCGTGATGACGGCGCGGGTCGTTATCTCAAACGCGAAGAAGTGCGGGTGGCGATCGTTAACGAGTTGAGCAAGCTGCCGGCGGGTGATGAAGTTGCAATACTTGCGATCAATGCCAATAGCATCGACGACAAAAGCGCAGTCATAAGGAACGGCCACGCACTTTGGCTGACGGAATTCACCCGTGAGCGCGCGGAACTTGAACGCGCCATGAACCGGTTACCCGCGCTGATTGCTGAGACACCGCCGGACGCCCAGGCGGATTCGTCAAAGAAGGAAGACTCGAAAGGCACCATGACGGTTAGCGCAAGCTCCGACAAAGCCTCAGCCGAAGCGACGAATGTTCCGCCGGAAGATCCGAATCAAAGTCAGGTGCTGGAAACCGAAACGATTAAGGCGAAAAACGGCGCCGTCATAACGCGCACCACGATGAAAGACGGAACGGTGAACCTGAAGCGCGTTAGCGGCAGCGGACACGTTACGGTTGAGTTGGATAATTTCTACGACATGGCCGGCGCTGCTCGTGATGCCACCCGTCTGGTTGAAGAAAAGCGACCGAATTCTCAAGCTGCGCTGATTTGGCTCTCTGATGGCATTGCCCCGGTTTTCAAAGAAGACGTGGGCGCGACCGAAGAAATTCTGATTCGCCGAAACGCCATCTTCAATACACTGAACGTCGACATGCGTACACTTTATAAATTCCTGGTGCCGATCGCACAGCCGATGTTCGGATGGACGGGGATCAGCGTCGCGGGCGGCGCCAGGCACTTGGCCCAAAAGAGCGGCGGCGAGACTATTCACGTCAGCCGCGTGAGAGATTATGGCGCCGGTCTCGCGCGCATCATCGGCAACCTCAATGCGCGATATAGCCTTGGCTTTACGCTGAATGAAGACGAAAAAGATGACGGCCGTATGCATGAACTCACTCTGCGAGTAAAAGCGGCCGATGCGAAGGGTAAGCAGCGCCGCATCGATGTGAGCTCGCGTCGCGGGTATTTTTTGCCAAAGACGGAAACGGCGGAAGCGACGACCACAAAGTAGCGGCTACGCTTCTAATCGATTAAGATAAGCTTCAACGAACAGCCGAACGCATTGCCGACAGCGCGTTCGCGTGACAGTTTGCTATGAAGCTTTTCACCGTCGCCGAGGCCAACTCTCTGCTCCCAAATGTGCGTCCCATCGTGCAAAAGATTCAGCGCGCGCATCGGCGCCTGGTTACGCTTGAGAGTGCCGCGAAACATGCGGCAGGTGGCGCCGAACATGGCGGCGGTGGACTGTCAAACGGTCAAAGGTACGCAAAACTTCTGGTTGATCTTTCACTGGGCGCCAGTGAATTGGAAGCGCTTGGTATCCAATTGAAAGACTACGGTCACGGCTTGATTGATTTTCCCTGCATGCGCGACGGCCGTGTTGTCCTTCTTTGTTGGAAAGCCGACGAAGGCGACAACATCGAATGGTGGCACGACGTCGAAGCCGGTTTCGCCGGTCGGCAACCTCTCTAGCACGATCAAAACCGCTTAATCCAGCCTTAGGCAACTCTAACGCCTGCTATATTTTCTCGTTGACGCGTTAAAGTATTACTGGTACTATCGGCGGCGAATTGAGCAACGGGTTTGGACGACGGTCGTCCGGACTTGAACACAACGGGAGTCGCGTCGCCAGCCTCGCCCAAGGCTTGCGGCGCTGGAGTTGAGGAGATTCGTTACTGCCCCGCAACGTCTCAGGTCCCTCGATGCGTACAACTCTAATTGAATCGAATTCCGAACGCCTGGCTGCCGCTCACCGCAGCATTAGATCAACATCAAACGAAGCGAATCAGGAGTCGCAATCAGCATCAACGCTGATTGAATTTCCTTCGGGGCGCAATGTGCCTGAATGGCGTAAGCGACTGAGCCAACGTGTGCGCGAAGTTCAGGAGCAGAAAGCGCGCGAAGCGGCGGAAGCAGACGCCGTCACGCGCGCGGCTGAAACGGTTTCGTGTGCCTTGCCCTCGGGACAATTAGAGTTGGTGCCCGAACCGGAGCAAGCCCCACTCAATCCAATTGTTTCGAAAGCGCTCGAGCGCGTTGAACGGGCACGTCGCGGCGAACATCAACCAACAATTCCGCCAGCAACCGCGGCAGCGGCGGCCTTAGCTGCGGTTCCAAAACAGCCGGGAGAAATATCGCTACCACTGGACGCTCCGTCTGAAACAGAAAACGCTGAGGCGATCATCGAGACGAAGCCAAAGCTGTCCATCGTGAATCAGCCTACCATTCCGGAGTCAACGCCCGTCAGTGTTCACAACGTGGAAGCGGTTGCTGAGAAGCCTAAGCGTGTGCGCGTGATTTCCGAAAACGTTGAAGACGCCGCACTCTCTTATTTGGAAACTTGTTTGTCTGTGCCCGTGCTGTCGTGCGATACGCGACGAGATGTCGCCGGATTAGGGCGTAGGACTTTTGTTGGTCTGCTCGATCTGACGGTAATTGGATTAATCGTTTTGCCGGTTTTATTGGCATTACAGGTAACGTCGCGAAACTGGTCAGACCCCCGCGTCATCGGTTTAGTGGCAGGCGTGGCGGCCGCCGCGACGCTTGCTTATCTCACGATCTCCATCGCGCTGACCGGTCGCACACTCGCGATGCGTGTGTTGTCCGTGAAAGCGATTGATGCTCGCACGGGTTTGATCCCCACAGGCAGTCAATCCATCAAACGCGCCTTCGGTTACGTCTTCTCTCTCGCATTGTTGGGTTTGGGTTTTGCCTTCGCTTTTATCGATCGCGACCATCGCACGCTTCACGATCGCTTTTCCCACACCATCGTCGTTCGTAACTAAGCGACTCTCTGCGCATTGCTGCGCCGTATGAAGTGCGGCCGGCCTGTGTGTTAATTTCACCTCAGGATGGATGACGCAACTATCGCTGCGGTGATTGCCGAAATCACGCCGTTAATCATCGGACGTTCTGCGGGAAAGATTTTTCAACTCAGCTCGCAGGCGCTCGCGATAGATTTCGGTTTACGTGGTCAAGGCTACCTGTTTTTCAGCGTCGAACCCGCGCAACCCCGAATGTATTTGATCAAGCGACGTGTCCGTGAGCTGGAAAAGCAATCGACTCACCTTGGACAGTTTGGATTGTCGCTGCGGAAAGACTTATCGAACACTACAGTTTCTTTCGTCGAAAAGGATCCGGCGGATCGGATTGTCTGGCTTGAGTTCAATGGCATCGACGAAGTAGGAGAACGAAAGCAAAGAAGTCTGGTCGCACAGTTAACCGGACGTTCGTCAAACCTGTTGCTTCTGGACGCGCAGAATCGAATTCTCGCGCAGCTTCGCGAAGGTCAGGGCAGCGGGCAAACGCTCTCCGAAACTTATCAACCCCCGCCGACAAATTCCATCGTCCGGAAATCACCGGGTCTTTCCGTAAAGCATAAATCGATTTCCGAATCGCTCGATGCACACTATCTCG
>JBKPPE010000590.1:0-7538 GCA_046733375.1 Acidobacteriota bacterium
GAATTTACACGCCTGATCGAGAAGGAAGTAATTCCCATGCTGCGCAAGCAGAAGGGATTTCTGGATGAGATCACTTTTATCTCGCCGGATCTCACGGAAGCCGTTGGTAACAGCTTCTGGGAGACGAAGGCGGACGCGGATGCTTACAGCCGCACCGGTTACCCCGAGGTAATGAAGTCCCTGGAGACGGTCGTTAACGGAACGCCGACGGTGGGAACCGCCAATGTTTCCAATTCGACATTCCACAAGATCGCGGCCGCTCATGCAGCGTAAGCGCCTACTGATGGTAAAGAGGGCGCAGACGCCCTCTTTCCGCGATTCACCGGTTCCCACCATCCTCCTTCAGGGCGAGCCTTTTCGTTCAGCGAATATAGAGGTAATGCGAAAACTAAGAGAGCGCGGGATCTATTCTCTGTCGGACGGCAGAGAGTTCGTCGCGCATGCGGTGTTCCGGGGTGGTTATGTTTTCTACACGCCGGAGGACTGGGACCTCTTCGGGTCCTACGCATTCGAATCCGCCGCGGACGGACAGCTGCGCTGGAACGACGGAAGCGATCACTGCCGCACCGAAGATTTGATCGACACGAGCCGGACCGCTCGCAACCGCTCATCACGAAATGCCTAAGACGTTCGAGTTATGCTCCCAAATGACGCTCAGCCTAATGAACACCTTTTCGCGGCGCGCTGGCGTATTTCACGCTTTCAGCGGGGGAAGGATCACATATATTTCCCCCGCAAAATATATTCTGCGTTTGACATATACCCGCCATTAGCGTAGGGTCGTTGTGAACAAAGTCCGAGCCACTCTGCTCTCAGCCACTTCTGGCAAATTCCCAGACCAACTGATTTCCACAGCTCGAACCCCAGTTAGAATGCCAAGGCTTCTCTCTGTTGGATTGCGAAACCTTGGATGATTGGGAGGCTTTGGAAGCTTCTGTTGGCCCCACAAGGGGAAAAGGTAAAGAAACAAATGTCTATGAAACTTTATGTTGGTAATCTCGCGTTCGAAACTACGGGCGACGATCTGAAAACACTGTTCGCAGAAGCGGGCACGGTCGAAAGCGTCTCTCTCATTGAAGATCGCGAGACGGGCCGCTCACGCGGTTTCGGGTTTGTCGAAATGCAAACCAGGGAAGAGGGTACGGCGGCAGTTGAGAAATTCAACGGCAGCGAGTTCGGTGGGCGACCGCTGAAGGTTAACGAAGCCAAGCCCCGCGAGAACCGCAACGGCAACGGCTCGCGTTACTAACTAGCGAGCAATCCCCCAAAGGCCTTCGGCGATAAGTTCGTCGAGGGCCTTTTTGTTTGGGCCCAGCGTCGCGTAGGCAAGTGGATGTTACAAGCTTCGGAGGAGCGCAATGCTTAGGGAAAAGAAAATATTGCGCTCCTCCGGAGCTTTGATAATCTTGCCGATTCTATTCTATAAACATTTCGTCCCTCTGGCACTCACACAGTCGCGCCAGCAACATAGAGTTACCCACTTCGAGGCGCGGTCTCTTCTCTTCTGAGGCGAACCTCTTTCAGGTATTGTGGAAGATCTGCCCGCTAGTTCACCAAGACAACCGAATTTAATTAATGGAGCGGCCGTTCGCGATTGCGCACGCTCTAATGGATGGTGCGAGCGTGACGATCGGCGTGCTCCTTCCGTTGGTGGTCGCATGATGACCGGTTGCTGCGCCGTGCGGTTGAACATGCGGCAGATAAAAATCCAAAACATTCCGTTTGCGTAACGGTAATGGACTTGCCGCGAGTGCGCCTAGTCATTCAAATTCGCAAATACTGCAACCAGGATAAGAACGAAGGCGCCCACGCCGACACCAGCGCCGATGCCAACCCATTTAGCGGTTGAGTGACCGTTGTTTCGATCGAACTTCACTACATCGGCGTAACGGACGGTGGTGGGCGCATCGGTCTTGCGATCGCGCATCACAAAGTCGTCGTCGCCGGCTTGCGAAACATAGCCCTTCACTTTGCGGCCGTCAGCCAGCCAGACGGTCGCCTTGGCTTTCGCGCCGGTGCCGAGCTTGGCAACTTTGATTTTGATTTCATCAACCGCGGGTCGCTGGCCGCCTTTCGACTTCGCCATCGCCGTCGGCGCGATCGGGCCAAATAACAAAAGGGTAGCAAGAAAATAGTTTAAGTAGTTTTTCAGCATCATTGTTCTCCCATGTATTCATATCAGCAATGACAGTGCCGTATTTATTTTGCGCAGTATGAGGGCTGCGCTCCGATGACTGAGTGCCGCCATAATCTTTCTCTTGCAGCGCGAATGTGACGTCTCAAGCGGGCGGCAACGTCGATCACGCCCGTAGCCCCGCGTAAAACGCCGGGAAATAAGGTCACCGAAATCGATTCAACCCGGAAGAGGTTGGGTAATCGTTTGACCCTCAGGGTGAACGCGAAAGCGCGAATTCGTGATCCCGACGTGTTAACCGGGCTAAGACATTTCACGGCTTCGGGCGTATTGACTGGTCCGCTGCGGGCGCGCGCGATTCCTTCATTTTCGAAACCTCAGACTTTGTGATTCGTACAGCGATGGTGTATCTGCAATCGAATACGGTCGGTTGATGACTGTGCTGGGGAGAGGCACATACAAATCTGAAAAGGATGACATTAATGAAACCCAACGTAACGTTAACCATCACCTCTCTGCTCACGATCCTGTTTCTGACGTTTCACCTGTCGGATGAGATCACCCGGGGAATGGAACCGGGACGGCTCAACATGCTGATTCCGGTGCTTGTCCTGGGTGGCTGGGCGTATGCAACGTTAGCGCTCGCGGGGCACCGATCGGGACTTATCATCATGCTCCTCGGCGCGATCATTGGGCTTGGAGTTCCGATCCTGCACATGTCCGGAGCAGCGGGACTTGTCAGCAGCAGGATCGCCAACTCTCGCGCAGCCTTCTTCTGGGTCTGGCAGAACTTCACGCTCGGCGTGATTTCGGCATGCTCACTCATCCTCGCGGTGCGGGGACTGTGGCGCACAAGAAAAAGCTCAGAGGTGGAAGGTTAGAGGTTAGAAAGTTACGCGTGACGGTCAAGGTCCATGGGGTTTCCGTAGGATATTGCACCTTTTCAGGGTGCGAAATGTGCGCGGCATTTTTACCCGTCGTGGTGCGCCGGGCTGAGTTATTGCACGCCTTCGGCGTGGTCGCGAAATAGGATTTTGTGCTCTTGCGCTGGCGCTATTGAATTGTGCGCTTTCAGCACTTAACCCGGCGCCCTCCTTCACACTCGGGCTACTGCGCTCTGACCCGGACGATCATCCGCTACTTGCGGGAACTCGCGAGTGGCCTTCAGCGTTTAAAAAAGAGCCGCCCCAAAAAGTTTGAGCCTCGTCACTACTTGCGATAGCAACGAGGCCCGGGATGAAAACATCGGTTCGGCTGCCTTGCGGCGGGCGAAGATGCATCATCGACACCCCGCATCTTATCCACAAGGTGGCCGCACTTCAACCTAAGTCTGTCAGGGCCAGCACCGATTGATCCCCAGCAACGGCTGCGCGCTGAACCAGCAAACCGTAAAGGGGGTCACCATGTCTCGCAGAATCTCGCTTAGCTGCCTTCTGTTTTTGCTTTCGACTTTCGCTCTCGCGCAAAGCCAACCGTCCGACTCAGCCAACAAATACTTTGAACAGGGAAGCAAGAAATCCGACCGAGGCGATCTTGATCAAGCAATTGCCGACTTCACCAGGGCGATTGAGATCAGCTCGCAGCCGTTTCGTCACAAACAAAGAAACGACACAATGCGGGCGGCCGCGAACTCGTTTTCAACTATTGAAGACGAGACGAGCGGTATAACCATAATTGATCCGGTTACTGCGTATGCTCTCAATGGACGTGGTGTCGCCTTGCTCAAGAAAGGAAACATTGAGCAGGCGCTAAATGACTTCGAGCGCGCGCTCCGCATTCAGCCAAATCTGGTCGAGGCGTACGTCAATCGGGGCGGCGCGCGATTTGCGCAAGCCGATGTTAACGGCGCGTTGAGTGATTGGACCAAAGCGATCGAAATGAACTCCAAATTAGCCGCGCCGTATCTCGACCGCGGGGCTGCATTGCTGCAGATCGGAAAAGTTGATAAGGCGATCGCTGATCTCGACAAAGCCATTGCGCTGGATGCTAAAGAGGCCAAAGCCTACGGTCACAGAGGATTTGCCTGGGTGCAGCGGAACGATTTTGATCGGGCAATCGCTGATTTCAATGCTGCGATCAAACTGAATCCACGACTGCCCTGGGTTTTTGAAGGACGCGGTTGCGTAAAGCTGGTGAGAAACGAACTTGAGGAAGCCATCGCGGACTTTGATCAGGCGATCGCTTTGGATTCCCGATTTGCGATTGCGTACATGAAGCGCGGGCTGGCTCTGTTGAATCAAGGCAAGGCAACCGAGGCGCTTAGAGACTTTGGACAAGCGCAGACGATCGATCCAAATCTCAATGACAGGTTGACTCCGTTCATCGACGCGGCGCGTAGTTCACCGCCGAGGCGAGTTACGATTACGCCAAATTAGATGGGTTTGCCCCCAATGGAGCTAGACTCTTAGGCAAAAGCCAATTAGATGGCGTGTGTTTGCTGCTCGCGTCCCAACGCGCAGGGTCAATTGCTCACTCTACTTCCGACGCTTGAAATAATAAGCCGGATCGGTGGCAGGGCCGGCGACCGAAACCAGTTCCCAGCCGTTGGCACCGAGCTTGTCCAGATGCTGTTCCAGGACAAATGCCTCGCGGCCAAATGGGACGTTGGGCTCTTTGCGCATGCGCGGGTTGTTGGTTGGCGTCAGGTTGGTTGTGCTCGGGCCGGCTACGGCCAAATACTCCCACTGGTCAGCCGCCGCGTTCGTTCTCGTGTTTGTTTCGTCTTGTCCTTTCGTCTTCACCACCGCGAGCACGGCCACGGCCAGGACCAACAGACCGACTACTTTTGAGATGCGAATCAATGCTTCGTTCTTTTGATTCATTGAAGTTCTTGCCTTTCAAATTTCTTTTCTTTGCTTCTTCGGCGGTTGAGTTTGCCTCCGGATTAGTATAAGGCTCGATGACGGTCGGGCTACCGGCAAATGTCTGCCGACGCGGACGGACACGTCGAAGGCGTTTGATAACTTAGCCCGGCGTAACACGCCGAGGAAAGGAGACGACCAAAATTCCATCAACCCTGAAGGGGGTTGAATAAATCCCCGACATCCCGTTTGTTTGTTTCACCCTTTCAGGGTGCGACACGAGCGCGCGGGATTGTAACCCGGCGTGTTACGCCGGGCTAAGATATTTGACGCCTTCGGCGTAAAGCTTGAAGGGATCGACGTACGACTAATTCTAAGCCGCCGGTTCAGAGGTTGCTGGTTGGCTGCGGCGCGAGCGGAAGAAGGAACTGCGATCGAGCACACGCTCCTGAAACCATTCGAGGTAAAGATAAATCACGGGCGTGATGTAGAGCGTGATGAATTGCGAAATCACCAGGCCGCCCACGACGACCAGTCCGAGCGGCCGGCGCGATGCACCGTCGGCTCCGTAACCCAGTGCGATCGGCATGGCCCCGAACACGGCAGCCAGGGTCGTCATCAGAATCGGCCGGAAGCGATCCATGCTGGCGTCGTGAATCGCTTTTTCTGCGTCCTCGCCGTGCTCGACGCGCTGCCGCGCAAAGTCGACGATCAAGATGCCATTCTTTTTGACGATGCCCATCAGCATGAACATGCCGACGAACGCGTAAAGCGACGCTTCCTGACCAAAGACGAGCAGGGTGAACAGTCCACCCACCAGAGCCGTCGGCAAAGTCGAAAGCACCGTCAGCGGATGCACATAACTCTCATACAAGATCGCGAGGATGACGTACATCACGAACACTGCCAGTGCCATTAAGATGGTCAGGCTGCTCACCGTGCTGGAGAATGTCTGTGCTTCACCCACCAACTCTGCGCGCACGCCGGGCGTCACAACTTCGGCCGCGGCTCTCTGAATGAAATCCGTCGCATTGCCAAGCGGCACTCCCGGCTTCAGATTAAAAAAAAGCGTCATGCTGGTGAACTGGTTTAGGTGATTGACGGTTTGTGGACCAAGCGTTGATTTCCACGTCACCAATTCTTTTAGCGGCACCAGACGCTGGCCATCATCCGACTTGATATAAAGCAGCCCAAGGTCTTCCGGATTCTGACGCGCGGAATCCTCTATCTCCAGAATCACCTGATATTGATCTTCGGGCTTTTTGATCAGGTAGAGATAGTTTTGCGAGTAGGCGTTGCGCAGGAGCGAAAGAATTCGCGCTTCGGACACGCCATAGGTTTTCGCCTGCTCGCGCCGAATGTCGATATTTAAGCTGGGCGTATTGTTGAAAAAATCCGATGACACACTGAGGAAGCCGGGATACTGCATCATCTTGCCCAGCAATTTCTGGCCGGCTTCATAAACCTGATGAGGGTCTGCACCTGAGACCGCGAAGCCGTATTGACCTTGCTGCTGGCTCGTGACACCGGTACTGATTTCCAAAACTGGAAACGGCCGCAGAAAAGTGAACACGCCCGGAATCGAATTGAGTTTACCCATCATCTGGCCGGCGACTACCTGAATTGGCGCGCGTTGGTCAGGCGGATTGATAAAAGTAAACGTGATGCCCTGGTTCGCCGCAAGAAACCCAGTGGCGCCGGTCATTGTGAAATCGGTGATGACGTTCGGATCGTTGTGCAGCACCTCATCGACCCGATCCTGGTAGGCCTGCATCTGCTTTGGTGACGAGCCTTCAGCGGCAATGAAGGCGCCAAAGATCACGCTGCTATCTCCCGGCGGCAGGAACGCCTTCGGCACCAGAATAAACAGACCGATCGTGCCGGCGAGACAAATGATCCAGATCACAAGCGAAACCCAACGGTGACGCAGGAACCACCAAAGTGATGCGCCGTAAAGTTTCAGCACGCGTCGCTCGATGCCCCCGATGACGCGTTCCACCCATGTCTTCTTTGAACCTTCGCCACGCTCTTTCAAAAGCCGTGCGCACATCAACGGCGTCAGCGTCAGCGAAACCAAACCGGAAGCGAAGATCGCGATGACAATCGTGATCGCGAATTCGCGAAAGATCCTGCCGACCAGTCCAGTCATGAACACCAGCGGAATAAAGACCGCCGCCAGCGAAATAGTCATCGACATGATCGTGAAGCTGATTTCCTTCGCGCTATTGATTGACGCCGCGAAAGGCTGTTCGCCGCGTTCCATGCGGCGCACAGTGTTCTCGAGAAACACGATGGCATCGTCCACCAGAAATCCAATCGCCAGCGTCAAAGCCATCAAAGACAGATTGTCGAGACTGTAGCCAAGCGCGCGCATCGCGATGAAGGTGATGAGCAACGACAGCGGCAAAGCTACCGCAGGTATCAAGGTGTCGGTGGCGCGGCCGAGAAACGCAAAGATCACCATCACGACGAGAATGAAAGCGATGATCAGCGTCGTGCGAACATCGCTGACTGAGTGCACGATCGTCTGCGAGCGATCGTAAATCGGTGTGATGCGAATCGACCCGGGCAATTCGTTCGCGATCGCCGGCATGACCGCGTAG
>JBKPPE010000591.1:0-4338 GCA_046733375.1 Acidobacteriota bacterium
ATATATTAGCGCGCGTTTCACGCATAATTCGGCCTCAAGACAGACAGCATGGATACTTATCGAAACTTTATAAACGGGAAGTGGACTGAATCCAGTTCATCGAAAACCGTTAACAACATCAATCCCGCAAACATTGACGACGTGATCGGCACGAATCGGCAAGCAACGCGCGAAGAAGCGCGCGCGGCAGTCCAAGCAGCCGCTCAAGCCTTTCACGATTGGAAGCGCACTCCGCCCCCAGCGCGGGGCAGGATCGTCGCGAAGGCCGCGCGTTTGATGGAAGCCGCGAAAGAAGAGCTGGCGCAGATCCTGACCCGTGAAGAAGGGAAAACAATCTCTGAATCGCGCGGCGAGCTGCAGCGCTCGATCAATGTCGCTGAGTTCTGTGCCGGCGAGTCGCGCCGCATGAACGGCGAAACAATTTTTTCTGAATTGCCGTCAAACTTTGTCTACACGATCAAACAACCGCTCGGCGTGGTGGCTTGCGTGACGCCCTGGAATTTTCCCGTGGCGATTCCAACATGGAAAATTGCGCCGGCGCTGGTCGCGGGTAACACAGTTGTCTTCAAGCCCGCGACCATTACTCCGGGAACAGCCGTCCGCATTGTCGAAATATTCGAAGAGGCCGGCATTCCACCGGGCGTGCTCAATTTGATTCTGGGTTCAGGGTCCGACGCGGGTGACGAAATCATTGGTCATCCTGCCGTGAAGGCGGTCTCATTCACTGGATCGAATCCAGTCGGCATTCGTTTGTATGAACAAGTTTCGCGGCGCGGAGCGAAATGCCAGTGCGAAATGGGCGGCAAGAATCCGGTTGTGATTCTGGAAGACTGCGACATGGAGCTCGCTGTTGAAAACACTGCGCAAGGCGCGTTCGGCTCATCCGGCCAGCGTTGTACGGCGACCAGCCGCGCGGTCGTTCTCGACAAGATCACCGACGAATTTGTCGAGCGCGTGGCGAAGCGCGCGCAATCAATGCGCATTGGCGACGGCACGGATCCACAGACCGAAATGGGACCGAGCGTCGATGAAAGTCAATTCAAGACGGTGCTCGAATATCTCAATGTCGGTCGCGAGGACGGTGCGACTTTGGTTTGCGGCGGTGAGCGCGCCACTGGCAACGGTCTCGATAAAGGTTATTTCGTGAAGCCGACTGTGTTCGATCACGTCACGCCCGACATGCGCATCGCCCGCGAAGAAATTTTTGGGCCGGTGTTGTCAGTGATGCGGGTGAAAGATTTCGAACAAGCGATGACTGTTGCAAACGATACCGAATTTGGTTTGTCGTCTTCAATCTTCACAAACGACGTCGCGCGGATGTTTCGCTTTGTCGATGAAATCGAAACAGGCATGACCCACATCAACTCGCCGACCACTGGCGGCGAAGCGCACATTCCCTTTGGCGGCATCAAAGGCACGGGTATTGGCGAGCGCGAACAAGGCTCGACCGCTCTGGATTTTTACACGGAATTAAAAGTAGTTTACGTCGACTACACCGGCAGGAAGCGCGAGGGTAATTTGTATTAAGAATCCAGGCGACTATTAACAACTGAGGCATCATGAGCACACCTGAGCTACAAACAACTTCATCGGAAACCGTACGCAAACACAAAGAGTTTCTCTTTCCCGCGGTCGCGACTTATTACCAGGAGCCACTCGCTCTGGTGAAAGGCGAAGGCTTTCACGTTTGGGACGATAAAGGTGACAAGTATCTCGATGCGTTTGGCGGAGTACTGACCGTCAGCGTCGGCCATGCGAACCCAGTCGTCAACGAAGCGATCATCAACCAGGTCAACAGTATCTCGCACACCTCGACGCTTTACTGCAACAAGCCGCAATCCGATTTAGCGGAGAAGCTGGCACAGATTACGCCCGGCAAGTTGAAGAAATCTTTCTTCACCAATTCAGGCACTGAAGCAGACGACACCGCGGTGCATGCGGCGAAGCTGGCGACGGGTCGCCATGAGATCGTGGTGCTGCGTCATGCGTACAGTGGAAGATCCGCCACTTCCCTTTCGGCCATGGGCCACGCGACTTGGCGTCCTTTGCCGCCGCAAGTCGGCGGCTTCGTGCATGCACGCGCGCCTTATTGCTATCGCTGTCCGTTCAAGCTCACCTATCCGGAGTGCGGTCTCGCGTGCGCGAATGACATCGAAGAGTTGATCATGACGACCACGACCGGCGAGATTGCGGCGTTTATGGCCGAACCAATTCTCGGTGTCGGCGGATTCATCGTGCCGCCGCCGGGCTATTTCGAACGGGCCGTCGAGATCACGCGTAAGCATGGTGGTCTATTCATCGCCGACGAAGTGCAAACCGCCTGGGGCCGCACCGGCGAGAAATGGTTCGGTATCGAAAATTGGAATGTCGAACCCGACATCATCACGTCGGCCAAAGGACTGGGCAATGGAGTGCCGGTTGGAATCACGGTGGCGACTCCGGAGGTCGCCGATAAATTCCCGGGACTGACGTTTTCAACTTTCGGCGGCAACCCTGTCTCGTGCGCCGCAGCGCTCGCGGTTTTGAAAGTAATCGAAGACAACGATCTGAAGAAAAACTCAGCCGTCGTCGGTGGATACTTCCGTGAGAAACTTGAAGGGCTGAAAGAAAAGTATCCGGTAATCGGCGACGTGCGCGGTATGGGCCTGATGCAAGCGGTCGAGCTCGTGAAGGATCGCGAAACGAAAGAACCTGATCCGCAATCAGTGCTCAAGGTCTTCGAAGAAACCAAAAAGCGTCGCGTGCTCGTCGGCAAAGGCGGTCTGTACGGCAACGTCATCCGCACCGGCATGATGCTGAATTCGACGAAGGATCATGTCGATGAATTGATTGAAGCGCTGGATGCCAGCTTTGCCGCGGTGAATTAACTTGCGATTTCCGCGATCTTCGCTCCGATTAGGAGAGAGATGTTTATAGCCCGTGCCGCGTGCGAAGTTGGTTCAGCTCCGTTAGGAGCGAGATATTCCGCTCCTCACGGAGCTTAGGTTATTCATAGGAACCTAGTTCTATAAACATTTCGCTCCTACCGGAGCGAAGGCCGCAAGAATCAAATCCAATTCTCTGAAACCGGTCTCCCCCAAATTGCGTACTAATCTTTCCAAGCGACTCGTCCCGAATATCAACCACCAACAGAAACGAGGAAGTAAATGAATTCCTACAAATTTCGGTCACTGCTTCTTACTCTGGCAGCTGCACTCATCTGCTTCGGCACCATTTCTCAAACGCAAGTTTCGGCACAGCCCGCAAGCGGTCTGCCGCCCATAATCGATCGCGAACTTTTCTTTGGCGATCCGGAGATCTCCGGCGCGCAGATTTCACCCGATGGCAAGTTCATATCTTTTATGAAGCCGTTCAAGGGCACACGCAACATTTGGGTGAAGCGCACCGAAGAACCGTTCGACAAGGCAAAGCCGATTACCGCGGACACACAGCGTCCGATTCCGGCTTATTTCTGGAGTCGCGACGGCAAGTACATCCTTTTTGTTCAGGACAAAGCAGGCGATGAAAATTATCTGGTCTACGCCGTGAATCCTGCCGATGCGCCTGCTTCCGGTCAGGAAGTTCCGGCGGCGCGAAATCTGACAGACGTCAAAGGCGTGCGCGCGGAAATCTATGCGTTGCCGCGCACGGATCCGGACGCTATCTACGTCGGCCTGAACGATCGTGATAAAGCCTGGCACGACCTTTACAAAGTCAAAATTTCCACCGGCGAGCGCACACTAGTACGACAGAACTCGGAACGGATTGTGGGCTGGACGTTTGATCTGAAAGACCAATTGCGCCTCGCAGGCCGCGTCGATGAGCAGGGCAATACTGAAGTCCTCCGCGTCGATGATAAGGGGTTCACGAAAGTTTATTCCTGCGACGTGTTCGAACAGTGTGGCCCGGTTCAATATCACAAGGACGGTCAGCGCGTTTATTTCACCACCAACAAGGGCAACATCGATCTCACCCGGCTCGAGCTGTTCGATCCGGCCACGGGCAAAGAAGAAGTCGTCGAATCAGACCCGCTGAACCGCGTGGATTTTGGCGACGCCCTGTTCTCAGAAGTTACCGACGAGTTGATTCTGACTTCTTACGACGACGAACGGCAGAGGCTGTACTGGAAAGACAAATCCTTCGAAGCCGATTACAAGCTGCTTCAAAAGCAACTTCCGGGAAAAGAGATCGGACTCGGCTCAGTTACTAAAGATGAGAAGCTTTGGTTGATTCAGGCAAGCAGCGACACGGAACCGGGCGAACGTTACTTGTTCGACCGTACGACTAAGAAGCTGACGTTACAGTATCGGGTTCGCGACAACTTAAGACGTGATTACCTCGCGCCGATGAAAGCGGTGC
>JBKPPE010000592.1:0-4371 GCA_046733375.1 Acidobacteriota bacterium
CGCGCGGGATGATCGGGTGTGATCGTCTCTGGCAGAGTGAAGTACAACAGCACGGCGTTCGCGAATGCCAAACCACCGGCGAAAAGAAACGGAACGTGAATTCCCCAGCGGCTCAAAATACCGCCGATCGCCGGGCCGAAAACGAAACCCAGGCCGAACGCAGCCCCGATTAGACCCATGCCCTTCGCGCGATTTTCCTTCGTCGTCACGTCGGCGATGTAGGCCTGCGCCGTCGAAATATTTCCGCCTGAGATGCCATCGATAATCCGTCCCACGAATAACATCCAAAGCGTCGTCGCGAATCCGAGGATCAGAAAGCCGATGCACGTGCCCAGCAAACTGAACAACAACACGGGTCGTCGCCCGTACTTGTCGGATAATCTGCCGAGCACCGGCGCAAAAAACAGTTGCATGACTGAATACGAAGCGAAGAGGAGTCCGACTTCGCGCGGCGTGGCGCCGAAGCGCGTGCCTTCAGCGTAGTAAGGCAGCACGGGAATGACGATCCCAAAGCCGATCAGATCGATGAAGACCGTAATGAAGATGACCAGAAGAGGTGAGCGCTTCATAAGAGTTTCGAGTTTCGAGTTTCGAGTTCGATCTATCTAGGAAACTTGTTTTCCCACCTCGTTGGATTCGAGATTCTCGCTTTTCCACCGCGAGTACTCGAAACTCGAAACTCCGAACTCGAAACTGCGTCAGCGCCGCTTCGGAGCTATTCACGATTTACCATTTACGATTTACGGCTTTACGGCCGATTATCCGATCAGCTGACAACTGGCCGCCGCCGGTTATCAATAGCGCGAGCGCGATGGCGAGAAACGAAATGGCCAGTTCCATGCCTTCAGGAGCAAAGAATCCTTTGTACCGCAGCACGCCGAATATCACAGTTAACATCACGCAGGTAATCAGGAAGGCTCCCAATCGCGTGAGCAAGCCGATGAGCACAAGCGCGCCGCCGATTAATTCGGCAAATGCGGCGGCGCCCATCCAGACGGCCGGCGGTCGCATGAAAGTAAATGGTGCGGGAAACGATGAGAACTGTCGGAAGCCCGGGCCGCCGAAAGACCCAAACACTTTCTGAGCGCCGTGCGCAACAAAAGCAACGCCCAGTGCCAGTCGTAATGGCAGCGGCGCCCATGAAGCAGTGGTTGAAGCGATTCTGCGAAACATGACTACTCCTGCGTTTGGTTTTGGATGGAACTCGGCAACTATAAATCTGTTTGTGGCCGAGAGCTAGTGAGTGTGAACGGCTTTCGTAGTAACATCGATCCCGCTACATCTCTTCACACAAAATTTTGCAAGGACGTTTTTCCGAAGATGCGTTATCTGATTCGTCTGTTACTTCTAAGTACGCCGCTGCTGTTCATGACCAGCGCTGCCGCGAATGCAGGTTACCAGGATGGCGGCACAAACATTTCGTTCACGGTTTCGATGTCAAAGCCGCACACGCACCTGCTAGAAGTCGAAATCCGCATTACGGAATCTGGCGCGACCGCGGTTAGTGAAGATGTGCTCGTGATGCCGGTGTGGACCCCGGGGTCGTACTTGATCCGCGAATTCGAACGGCACGTACAAAACTTTTCCGCGGTCGATGCGTCAGGTCGCGCGTTATCGTGGGAGAAAATCAACAAAAATTCCTGGCGCATCAAGACAGACAACGCGCGCGACATTCATGTGAAGTACCTCGTTTATGCGAACGAACTTACCGTCCGCACGAATGAGCTCAATTCGGACCACGCGTTTTGGAACAATGCGGCGCTACTGATGTATCTCGAGCGAAGTCTCGGGCACGCAGTCAAGATCCATGTGAATCCCGCGCCGGGCTGGAAAGTCGCTACCGGGCTGCCGCCGGTTCCCGGAGAAAAAAACACGTTCGCGGCCGAAAACTTTGACATTCTGTACGACTCGCCCTTCGAAGTCAGCGATTTCAAACAGATCGATTTCATGGTGCGCGGCGTACCGCACCGCATCGTGATCGACGGCGAAGGGAATTACGATCCGGCGCTGATGAAAGCCGAGGTTCAGAGGATCGTGGAAACCGAAGTCGCGATGTTCGGCGACATTCCTTATCACGACTACACGTTCTTTCTGCACCTGAGACCGGCCGGAGGCGGGGGACTCGAGCACTTGAATTCCACCGCGCTCGGCTTTCGGCGCTTCGGATTTTCAAACTCAAACGGGTATTACCGTTTCGGCACGCTCGTCGCGCACGAGTTCTTTCATCTTTGGAACGTGAAGCGGATTCGTCCCGACGCGTTGGGGCCTTTCGACTATACGAAAGAGAATCACACGCGGCTTCTATGGGTCGCGGAAGGTATTACCGAATACTACGGTCAATTGATGCTGCGCCGTGCCGGCTTGATTTCGGACGAGGCGTATTTGGCGCACATCGCTTCACAAATTCAGGATGTTCAGGACACGCCCGGACGCAAAGTGATGAGCGCTGAGGACGCGAGCTTCAATTCGTGGATTAAGGAATATCGACCGGACGAGAATTCGATTAACTCGCAGATTTCGTATTACGACAAAGGCGAGCTATTGGGCATGTTGCTCGATCTGGAAATTCGGCGGCGCTCGAACAACGCGAAGTCCCTCGACGATGTGATGCGCATGCTCTACACCGATTTTTTCAAGAGAAACCAAAACTACACACCCGCGGACTTTCAGAAAGTTTGCGAGAATGCGGCAGGCGGCAGTCTGGAGGACTTTTTTTCGCGTTACGTTCGCGGCACAGACGAGCTGCCGTACAACCAAATCTTCTCAGCGGCGGGTTTGCAAATCGAACAAGCGGGCGAGCTCATCGATACACAACGCGCTTCCGCGCGCTCGGATGTTATTTTGAGCGCGTACCTTGGCGCGGAATTGGAAGACAGTGGCGACTTTGTTTCCGTCAAGAACGTCCGCGCCGGCTCGCCGGCCTACGAACAGGGACTGAACGCGAAAGATTTGATCATTGCGATCGATGGAGAACGTGCGAACACGCAGCGGCTGATCGCATTGCTCCACTCAAAGAGGCCCGGCGACGTCGTGCGCTTGATGGTATTTCGCAATGACGACGTGCGCACTCTAAATATAAAGCTCGGTGGTCGAGTTGCCGCCGACTATCAAATCATCCAATTGCCGTCGCGTTCCGAACAACAGAGACGGATTTACGATTCCTGGATGCGACAAGAGAGCTTGCAGTAACGACACCACCCTGACGATGCGCGCACAATTTTTTCGCTCGCTCTTAACGCTAGCGTCTATCGCCTTAGTTGGTATTCCGACCGCCAACAGTCACCCGCTTGGTACGGCAAGCGGTGCAGTACCCTCCTTACAACGTGGCACAGCGCCGCGCGTCGAAACTGTTCAATTTCGCAGCGCGCTTGTCGGTAAGGTCCTGCCTTACAACGTAATCCTTCCCACCGACTACCGAGTGTCGACGGCCACGCGCTATCCGGTGATTTATCTGCTGCATGGTTGGGCGGGGCATTACAGCGACTGGGTGACGCGCACGAATATCGCGGATTACGCGGCGAAGTATCGAATGATCGTCGTGATGCCCGAAGGAAACGATGGTTGGTACACCGACAGTGCCACAGTCGCGAGCGACAAGTATGAAAGCTACTTTCTTCAGGAATTGATTCCGGATGTGCAGCGGCGATATCGCACGATCGAGTCGCGTTACGGTCGCGGCATAGCGGGTCTGTCGATGGGCGGCTATGGCGCTTTGAAGTTTGGTTTGAAACATCCGGAGATGTTTGCCTTCGCGGGATCGCTTAGCGGAGCGCTCGCGGGACCTACCTGGACTCAGGAAGATCTGAAGGGCTTCGCATCGATCTATGACTCGCTTCGCAATGCCTTCGGTCCGGACGGCTCAGAAACACGAAAGAGCAACGACATTTTCGATTCGGTGCGCAGACTTACGCCAGCACAGGTTACGGCTCTGCCGTATTTTTATCTCGACTGCGGCACCGAGGATTTCTTTTTCCCGGGCAATGAACAGTTCGCGCGTTTGTTACGAGAGAAGAAGATTCCCCACGAGTTTCGCGAACTTCCCGGCGCGCACGGTTGGCAATACTGGGATCAGCAGGTGAAAGAGCTGCTGAAGATCGCGGCGGAGAAACTGAAGGGCGTAGGGGTCAGGGTGTAGGGTGTAGGGATAGGTGATGCTAAACATTCTGAACGACACCCAACACCCTGACCCTATCTGCGAACAAAAAAACAGGGCGTCAGGTTTAGAGTTTAGTCTCTATACCCACCACCCTATCTGCGAACAAAAAGCAGGGCGTCAGGTTTAGAGTTTGTCTCTACCCAACACCCTAACCCCTACACCCTAATCCTTATCGTGGCCCACCAAATCTGAAATTGAACCGCTGAGTATCGAAT
>JBKPPE010000593.1:0-8573 GCA_046733375.1 Acidobacteriota bacterium
CTCGTTGGCAGAATGAAGCGCGCGCGCATGGACGTATCATTGACGTCGTCGTGAACAGCGGTGAAGGATTCATCACGCGCGGCAACGCATCCGAGATGCGAGAAGTTTTTGTAAACCTTATCGTAAATGCGGTCGACGCTATGCCGCTGGGCGGAACTCTGACAATTTGCTGCAAGCAACAGGGCGATCGGATTCGATTGAGATTCGCCGATACGGGCACGGGCATGGAAGAAGAAGTGCGCGAGAAGGTGTTTGAACCTTTCTACACCACCAAAGGCGTCAACGGAACCGGACTCGGACTGTCCGTAAGTTACGGCATCATTGAACGTCACGAGGGCACGATTAGCGTGAGTTCAAAGATTGGCGAAGGAACCACTTTCCACATCGATCTGCCGTTTGACGACTCAAGTGAGCAAGTATCTGCCGCGGCTGACGCTCCCATCAATTCCGCCACGTCATTGTCCGTACTGGTCGTCGATGACGAAGCGGTTGTGCGGGAAACACTCGCGGATATGCTGACAGATCTTGATCACAAAGTGGTGACCGCTGAATCGGGCCGCGATGCCGTCGAGAAAATCAGTATTGATGATTTCGATATCGTTTTCACTGATTTGGCGATGCCTGAGATGGATGGCTGGGAAACCGCGCGTGAAATTCGCAAACACAAACCTGAGCTGCCGGTAGTACTGGTCACCGGATATGGCGCGACGGCGCAGCCTCCTTCAGGCGAAGTTGACCTGGTCGCAGGAATAATCGGCAAGCCGTTCGATTTTGATCAAGTGAGCGGAACGATTGCGCGCGTCGTCGCGCAGTAGCTGGTTCAATTTGGCAAGTCGTCGAGCTGCAAAATGATCGGCTTTGCGCCGGTGCCTCTCAGCGCATCGACTACCTTGGCGGCATCGCCGAACTTAATGCTGCGGTTTGCCTTGATCGTTATAGTTTTTTCCACGCGCTCGTCCTCAGGAACGTTGGTCGCGGTTTCGAGTCCGCTTCTATAGGCGCGGTTATCGCGCCGCTCACGAAAGAGATTCATGAGTTTTGTGGTCAGTGGCGCCAAGGCGTTTACCGTGCCGTAGTCATCCTGGTTTAATTTCACCTTTAGATCAGGAGAAAGACTCACCACCAGCGTCAGCGGATTTGGTTTGAGCTGGCTAAGGTCCTGGTTCGGATCGGGCGGCGCCGGAAGCTCGACGGTTAACCGCGCCGGAAAATCGTATCTAGGGCTAAAGACCAGGACGCCGACGCGCGAGACGTCCGCGGTTCTGATTGCGTCACAAGCTTCAACGACGCTTCCGTAATCCGCGGCCACATCAGCGGCCAGATAAACCATTCTCTCCTCCTCAGACTGGTTCGCTGCCAATTCCCGTAATTCAGACCTGAGGTGTTGGTTCTCTATCGGCGAATGATCGGTGCCGAGATACGTCTTACCATCCGAAGTAACGGTGACGATTACGGCATTCGACCGTTCCGCATTCCGATCCATCTCGGCCTGGCCCGCATTGCGGGGCAGATTAACCGGTACGCGGCCTTTGTTGTAATCAACGTACCGTTCGGGCATGACGTACTTGCAGCTGAATGCGCTGCAAATCAGCAGGAGCGTAATCGAGGCTATTACGATTCTTCGGTTCATAAGTCTTTGGTTAATGTGCGCTAAAAATCACGTGGGCCTAACCTTCAACGCGCGCTTCTCGCGTAGAACTTCCCATTCCAGCGATAGATAACTCGCCGCAGGCGACCGTCGATCTTGCCGTGCTCGTCCTGTTCGTAGGCGCTGAAAGTGGGCGCCAGGCGGCCATTGCGAATGATGTTTAGCTCAGTCGCGTCTTTCGGCAAGCCAAAGTCTTTCGGCTCGCCCATCAGCATGTCGGAGTAGATTTCATTAGTGAGCTGATTGTCTTCTTTGAAAACGTTCTTCGGCACAGCGTGGTTCGTCTTCGGATTGATTGCGAAGTAATAAGCCATGACGGAAGGTGGGAAACTGTTGGCGGTGGAAATTTCAATTAACTGCTCGTTATTCATTGTCGCGAATTCGATACCGACGGAATTCGCGACTCGCGACGCGTAACCATTCAGCACCTGCGACACAAACACTCTGCCGGCGCGGTGATAGAGAAGAAAACCGTTGGCGCCTGAGTATTCGGTTGCATAGCACGGGTCGCGCAACATGATGAGCCGCATCTGGTGATTGCCGAAAACTTTCAGATCATAGTCACCATCTTTCAGTTTTTGCTTCTCTTCACCTGTTAACGGGCCGGCTTTCCCGTGTATCTCGCAGTAGTTCAGTTCCTGCGCGTCGGCACTCCACCATGCTGCGTTGTCAAATGTTTCCAGCACCTTTTCCAGCAAGCGAATCGCCGCCAAACGCGCCGGCAATTTCATGAGCGCCTCATCGGAATCAATGGGTTCGGGGCAGTCATATTCAAGTGCCGGCAAAGGTTTGTACGCAGCAAATGCAGTTCGACTACAAACAGTCGAGCGGTTGCGTTGGGCTACGGCCTGGCTGGCAGTGACTAACAGCAAGCAAAGCGGAACAATAAAAAGTCGGGTCGTTATCATGATGGGCGGCGAATTTATTCGAATTGTTTTTTGAATTTTTCGAACTGCGCGGTGAGGCTTTCGATCTGTTGCACCAGTTCCTGCACTTGTTCTTCGAGCGTGCTGACGCGATCGTTTTCAGGTTCACGACGAGTCGCGCGGGACGGCGTCGAAGCGTCTGATATTGCTTCGACCGCAGGTTGCCCGCCGAGCAAGTGTGCAAAGCGCGCGTCCTTCTGTCCCGCCTGCCGCGGTAACTTCATCACCAGCGGTTCATCTTCTCGCGCTGCCAGCGCCCGCAGAATCTCTTCAACTTCTTCCAACCCGTTGAATTCGTTGAGCCGCGATCCGCGCGTACGAATCTCGCCGACAGTCTGCGCGCCACTCAACATCAACACACACATAACCGCGAGCTCTGTTGGATTGAGCTGCAAAACTTCCGGCGCGACATGCTTGTATTTCGGCACGCGGCTCGTGCTGCCGTGAAAGACGTACGCGAGGTTCTTCTCGCGCAGACTGTCGAGGGCACGTTCCACTTCGCCCTCAGTCAGCGACATCACCGGATTCCGGTTGTTCTTCTGATTGCACGCTGCCGTGAGTGCGTTGAGCGTCAGGGGATAATATTCGGGCGTCGTGATCTGCTTTTCGATCAGCGAGCCGAGGACACGGATTTCAATCTCGTTTAGTAGCACGCCCGCTATTCTTTCTGGCTCACCCTGCCGATTCCGCTGACACTTTTGTTGACCACGGGTGGATTGCCGGAATAAGTAACGCTGCCAATGCCGGAAACAGAGACATCCAATTGCTGACTCGCATAAACATCGACGTTGGCGGCGCCGGAAACAGAAACCTTACACCGCTCTGCCTGCAACTTGTCTGTGTCGATGTTGCCCGCCCCGCTGGTTTCGATATTGACAAATTTTGTCTGGCCTGAAGCCTCAATGTTGACCGCGCCAGTGTTACTCAAGACCAGTTGTTCGTTTTTTACGCCCGAGATGTGAACGTCACCGGCGCCTGCTGAAGAGTATTTTTCCAGATCTGGCACGCCGATGCGTATAGCGATAGGTTTTGAAGCTCGGTACTCAGTTTCGCTATAGATGTGAAGAGTGCCGCCGCCGGTTACATCGGTTTTGATTATTGCCAAAATGTTGTCGTCACCTTCAATTTCGAACATCTGAGTCTGTTGACACACGATGTTCACTTGATAAGCACCCGCAGCGTCGATTGATTTGAAGGGAGCTAACTGACGTTTCTCAGTCTTGCGATTGCCCGAGCCACGGATACCTCGGCCCATAAAGCGACAAGAGGACGCAATGAAGATGCTTAAAATCGCAAACGCTAAAACGTATGCTTTTTTCATCAAGCCTTCCTTTCTAAGACTCGGTCAGGGCGTTTGAGCGTGAGCGGAGTTTACAGTCGACGTCGATGCGTGCGGCGCGCCGCAAACCTGTGCGTCAGCGCTTGACGAAGATCGCCTTCGGAATCATCGCATGCACGCCTTTGTTGCCGTCGACCAGTTGCGTGATGTTCAGATCGGCAGCGACGCTCGACAACTGATAAGCATCGTCGCGCGTCAGGTGCTTCTCGTTGACGAGAAAATCGATCATCTCCCGCAGCGCCATCTTCGTCGCTTCGTTCAGATCTTCATGAATGCCCATCGAGATGTAATGCGTCGGAGTTTCGGCGCGTGGCCAACGGAGCTTCATGTTCTTCCGCACAATCAATTGAAACGTTCCGATCAGCGAAGTCTCCATCGCCGTGATATCAACTTCACCGTTGCCTTGTCCGGCGTGGCCATCGCCGGCCAGGAACAGAGCCCCCTTGGCGTGAACGGGAATGAAAAGCGTTGTGCCGGCCACCAGTTCCTTGTTGTCGAGATTCCCGGCGTGCACCCACGGCGGGGCGCTTGAAACACGCCCTGAAACTTCCGGCGGCGCCACGCCGATGCTGCCAAAAAAAGGCCGGAGTGGAATCTCAATACTGTCCGAAAAGTGTGCCATCATTCGCTTCTCATCGAGCGGAATGATACGCATCCGCGCGTAAGGAAAATCTTCCGGCAGAAAACCGCGGCCCGGACTGAACGCGTTGTACGCGTAGGGAATCGCCAGTTTGATTTGTTTAATCCGCACTTCGAGGACGTCACCGGGCTCCGCGCCTTCGACGAAGATCGGCCCAGTAAGAATGTGCCCGCCCGGACCTTTGTTAGTGACTTCTTTGTAGATGTCGCGCAGCGATTGCTCGACATCTTCCGGCTTAACCCCAGCGCCTTCCAACCGCGTCGGACTCGAAGTAATCAGGGTCTGGATCTCAACCGTGTCACCAGACTTAATGCGCATTACCGCTGGCGTGCTCGCATCGTAGTAACCCCAGGCGACAGTTTTGGGTGTGGGCTTGAGTTGAAGGGTTTGCTGAGCATGAGACTCAATCGAAAGGACCAACAGCATCATCGTAAGTACTGAAGGTTTCATTTGTTTACTCCCTAGCTCCGTCAGGAGCGCGATGTTTTATAGCACGCCGACACACCAAACACATCACGCTCCGGAGGAGCGAAATTTATTGCGCTCCTCCGCAGCTTAGAATAAAGAGCTGATGTCAGGCATAAACATTTAGTGCCTAAGGGCACGAAGCTTCGAATCATTCACGAGCTCTATTTCTTGGTCTAAGATGTCACCCCATGCAATTTTTTGACTTTTCGCAGTGGCGGCCGCCTGCGGATTGGAACCGCATAACCACGATCGACATGCACACGGGCGGTGAACCGCTCCGGGTGTTTACTTCCGGTCTGCCGCCGATCGAAGGCCGCACGGTCCTCGAAAAGCGCCGTTACTTTCGCCAGAACTACGACCATCTCCGCACCGGCACGATGTGGGAACCGCGCGGTCACGCGGATATGTACGGCGCGGTGATCACTCGGTCGCTGGATGCTGACCTCGATGTGTTCTTTCTGCACAACGAAGGGTACAGCACGATGTGCGGCCACGCGATTATCGCTTTGACGAAGCTGGTTTTTGAAACGGGGCTGATCAACAAAGAGGGCAAAAATCCGTTACTGACGATCAACGTTCCGGCGGGCAAGGTTTATGCGCAAGCCGTTATGGAAGACGGCAAAGTGCGTGAGGCCTCTTTCCGCAATGTGCCTTCTTTTCTGTACTTGCGCGATGAACAGGTTGAAGTGCCCGGGCTCGGCCGCGTGCGGTTCGATGTGGCTTACGGCGGCGCGTTCTATGCCTTTGTCGAAGCGAAACCGTTAGGTCTTAATCTCACTCCCGATCATTATAACAATCTGATCGATTATGGCCGGCGCATCAAGCATGCAGTGTCGACCGGTTTCTCGATCAAGCACCCCTTTGAAGAGGAGCTGAGTTTTCTCTCCGGGACAATATTTATCGGAGCCGCAGTCGAGTCCAATCACCACAGTCGCAACGTCTGCATCTTTGCCGACGGTGAAGTCGATCGTTCAGCCACAGGCACGGGTGTCAGCGCGCGCGCCGCGCTGCATTACGCCAAAGGCGAGTTAGGTCTCAACGACAAAATTACGATTGAAAGTATCATTGGCAGCACAATGACGGTTCGCGCTTTGGAGGAAACGAAGTTTGGCCCTCACGATGCGGTGATTCCTGAGGTGAGCGGCACTGCTGCGATTGTTGGCAAGAATGAATTCTATTTCGATCCGAATGACCCGTTCAGCCGAGGCTTTCTCTTACGATAATCACTGACATGATCGCCTCTGTTCAGAAAGCGCCTCGCTTAACTCCGGATGTTGCCGGCCGTATTGTCTCTGAGCTTTATGCGATTGAAGGTTCGGCCACCCCGCTTCCGAGTGAACGGGATCAGAACTTCCTGATTAAGGCTCAGAAACCCGACCGTCAGGAAGGGTGCAATTCGATTCGTCCCGATGTTGGCACCCTCCCTCACGGTCGGGTTCCTGACGCTAACCAGGAACAGTTCGTGCTGAAGATTGCCAACAGCGAAGAATCGCTCGAGTTTCTCGAACTTCAGAATCAGATGATGCGATATCTTGGCGCGCGTCACCTCGATTTGGAATTTCCGCGAATCCTGCCGACAAAGACAGGCGAGAACGTTGCCAGAATCACAGATGAAGATCGTCGGCAGCACTTTGTTCGTCTGCTCACCTGGCTTGACGGCGTCTGCTTCGCTGAAGTGCAACCGCATGGACGCAAGCTTCTCGCATCGTTGGGCCGCGGGTTGGCGCAAATGGATGCAGCGCTCACCGAGTTCTCTCATCCGGCAGCGCACCGTGACTTTTATTGGGATCTGCGCAACGCCGCCAGGGCGCAGGAACTCATTGGGTTGTTACCTGACCATCGCCGTCGATTAGTAGAACCGTCGTTTGCCGAATGGCAGAAGATCGACTGGAGCCGCCTGCGGTTCAGCGTGATCCACAACGATGCGAACGATTACAACATTCTCGTGCGCGGCGCTGAACCATCCGACCATCGAGTCACAGCAATTCTCGATTACGGTGATGTGGTGCATACGGCCACGGTGTGCAATTTGGCGGTTGCTTTGGCGTACGTGATGCTCGACAAGCCGGATCCGATTAGCGCCGCGGCTCAAGTCGTGGCCGCTTATCACGAAACATATCCACTCACCGAATCAGAAATTAGTGTCCTCTACACACTCGCCATCACACGACTCTGTTGCAGCGTTTGCTACGCCGCAAAGCAGACACGCGAGGTGCCGGACAATGAATACCTCAACATCTCAAATGCGCCGGCCTGGGCTCTGCTGGAAATGCTGTCCGCTGTTCCGGTTGAATGGCCCACGCGGATGTTTCGCTACGCGTGCGGACTAACAACTGTCAAGGAAACGGATTCGCCGTCAGCCCGAAAATCGAAAGAATTGATGTCAGCGCGCAAGCAAAACCTCGGGCCATCGCTCAGCACTTCATATCGGCTGCCCATTCATATTGTCGCGGGCGCAAAGCAGTACCTTTACGCTGCCGATGGCCGGCGATATCTCGACTGCGTTAACAATGTCGCGCACGTGGGACACAGTCATCCGCGCGTGGTTCGCGCCGCGTCCGAGCAGATGGCGATCCTCAACACCAACACACGCTACCTGCACGAGAAAATTATCGAATACAGCCAACGGCTGACCGGGTTGCTGCCCGATCCGTTGAGCGTCTTGTATTTGGTTAACAGCGGAAGTGAGGCCAACGAACTGGCGTTGCGCCTGGCGCGAGCGCACACCCGTCACGAAGACGTGATCGTGGTTGATTGCGCTTACCACGGCAATACGAGTGCCATGATCGATCTTAGTCCTTACAAGTTTGATGGCCGTGGTGGTCGTGGATGTCCTGCCTGGGTGCACAAGGTTGCGATGCCGGATGTCTATCGAGGCGAGCATCGAGGCGCCGACGCCGGATCGCGATACGCGCGTCATGTCGCCGACGCAGCAGCACAGGTTGCCGCAAACGGCGGTCTCGCTGCTTTCTTTTGCGAATCAGCGCTCAGTTGTGGTGGTCAGATTATTCTCCCGCGAGACTACCTCAAAGCAGCATTCGCTTCAGTGCGAGCGGCAGGTGGAGTCTGCGTAGCGGACGAAGTGCAAACCGGCTTTGGCCGCGCAGGCGCGCGCTTCTGGATGTTCGAGACGCAGGAGGTGGTGCCGGACATCGTGACACTCGGCAAGCCGATCGGCAACGGCCATCCGATTGGCGCTGTGATTACGACGCGAGAGATTGCCGACTCTTTCGACAACGGCATGGAATACTTCAACACCTTCGGCGGGAATCCCGTTTCCTGCGCGGTGGGCCTTGCCGTGCTCGATGTAATTCGTGACGAGGAGCTGCAACAGAATGCTCACGAGGTTGGACAATACCTGCTGGCGGGATTGCGCCAGTTACAGCAGGAACATCCGCTAATTGGTGATGTGCGCGGACTCGGCCTGTTTCTTGGTGTCGAATTCGTTCGCGATCGCGCAACGCTCGAACCGGCTGCCGCGGCGGCGGCAGAGATTGTCGAACGGATGAAAGAACGCGGCGTGTTACTCAGCACCGACGGTCCATTTCACAA
>JBKPPE010000594.1:0-2166 GCA_046733375.1 Acidobacteriota bacterium
CAACGCACAGGTGGCAAATAAACGGTTCATACTCTTGATATCTATCTACGGAGTGCCCTCCGCCACGTTTTTCACCGGCGGCTTGTTTCCTTTCACGTACTTGTCGTACCACGCCAAGTAACGTTCATATCGATCGCGTACATAGCTCGGCCGCGTGATGCCGTGAAATTCGTTGGGATAAATCACGAGTTGAGTTTCTACGCCCAGGCTGCGGAGCGCCTGGTACATCTGTTGGCCACCTTGCACGGGCACGTTGAAGTCGCGCTCGCCGCCGAGAAACAGCGTCGGGGTCTTGATGCGATCGGCGTGCAGGAATGGATAAGAAATCTTGACGTAGGTTTCCCAAGCCTTGGGATTCCATGGCGGACCAATCTCGTAATCGTATTGAATGATGTACTGATCGGTGCCGTAGAAAGCAACGGTGAACGCCGTGCCGGCGCCACTGGTCGCGCCTTTGAAACGCGTGTCGGTCGCGATCATGTAATCGGTGAGAATGCCGCCGTAACTCCAGCCGCCAATTCCCATCCGATCCGGATCGGCGACACCCATCGCGATCACGTGATCCACTCCGGCGATCAAGTCCTCAACTTCATAGTGTCCCCAGTCGGCGAAAATCGAACGCGAGAAACTTTGGCCGCGGCCCGAGCTGCCGCGATAATTCACCGCCAAAACCGCATAGCCGCTCGCCGCAAACACCTGACGTTCAGTGGCGAACGCATGTTGGTCCTGGCCGTTCGGACCACCGTGAATGCGCAGCAAGAACGGGACCTTCGTACCTTTCACGTAACCAACCGGATAAGTGAGCAGGCCGTGAACTTCGGTTCCGTCCTTACTCTTAAAATTGACATCTTGAGTCTCGGGAATTTGCAGCTCGCTCATCAGCGTGTCGTTCTGATGGGTGATGCGACGCAGCGCTTTTCCTTCCATTGCGCAGATTTCGGTAGGCCGGTTGTCGTCGCTGCACAGCAGAACTGTGTGGCTGCCGCCCAACGACAAACCAGAGACCACGACCGGCGGGTCGAGCAAACGAGTAACAGTCAGGTTCGGGTTGAGGCGCATCGGATAGACGGATCGATCGTCAGTCACCAAAAAAATAACGTTGAAACGATCGGTTGACCGAAGCCCGGAAGCCCCGCGGTCGAGATCTTCGACGGCTTTGATCGATGCGGGCGGTTGACTGCCATCTGACGGTACAACCATCAGGTGATCCATGCTGTAGGCGCCGTATTTCCTCTCGTCACCTTGCAGAAACGCGATCCTGGCGCCGTCACTACTCCACTCTGGTCGCGATCGATTGGCGCGGTTTTCGGGCGCCGTCAAAAGCTTTTCGGTTGCGCCAGCCTTCGCTTCGGCCACATACAACTGCGCCGCCGGATCGCGGTCGGGATCGTCTGCATGATTGCTCATGAATGCGATCTTCGAACCATCGGGCGACCAGGAGATCGATGATTCATCCCATTTGCTCTTCGTCAGCCGCTCAAGTTTTTTGGTCGCGATGTCGTAGAGATAAATGTAGGTGTGGCGGCCCGAAAGCAGATAACCCTGCACATCCTGTTTATAGCGATAGCGATCGATCACGATGGGCTTGGGCGGCTTCGGCGGCACGCCGGGCGTCGGCGAGGCGCTGGGATCGGGCGCGTCAGGATCGGGATCGCCAATCAAGACCGCGATACGCTTTGAATCCGGTGACCATTCGTACCCCTGAAGACGACCTTTGAAATCAGTTAGCTGATAGGCTTCGCCGCCGCTGCGATCGAGCAGCCAAATCTGACTACCGCGTACGCCGGGTTTGCCGGACGAGCGACCGGAGGTGAACGAAAGAAATTTTCCATCGGGACTCCAACGCGGCGAGCCTTCGCTGTCATTGCTGAAGGTGATCTGCCGATCATTCGCGCCGTCATACTTCACCATCCAGATGTGTGTGTTGCTCTTGTCTTCCTTCGTGTCGATGGTCGAGACCGTGTAAGCGATCCACTCGCCGTCCGGCGAGATTTGCGGATCACCGACATTCCGGAATCGCGCGAGATCGTCCAGTCGCAGCGGATGACGACTGGTTTGCGCAACGGCAACAGCCGACAGCGCGACGGCGAAATACAACAAAAGCAGAGTCACCAAAAATATCTTCCGAGCCATTTGAGTCGCTCCTTTTTTACTAGTCCAGGCGTT
>JBKPPE010000595.1:0-7935 GCA_046733375.1 Acidobacteriota bacterium
TGCTTGTGGCATTCGAAACTTTCGGATCGAGTCCCAGCCAAATAAGAAGCGGGAAAGTCAGGAGCGTGCCGCCTCCGGCGATCGAATTGACCAGGCCGGCGACAAACGCTGCGGCGAACATCAACGCGCCGTGGAGGAGAGACATGGCCCGACAGTGTAAGGGGCAAAGGGGAAAGGGCAAAGCGCGAGGGCTCTTCTAACCCCGGTGCTAAAATCAATCCATGAAAGCCGTCAAGATCGTTTCCTTCGGCGGAGTCGAAGGTCTGGAGGTTGTCGACGCTCCCGATGCACCGCAACCAACCGACGAGCGCGTGCGCGTGCGTGTGCGCGCCGCTGGCTTGAATCGCGCAGACATTCTGCAGCGGCTCGGTCGTTATCCCGCGCCGGCGGGTTATCCGCAAGACATTCCCGGACTCGAGTTCGCCGGTGAAATTGAAAGCATTGGCGAAGACGCGCGCGCATGGAAAATCGGCGATCGAGTTTTCGGGATCACTGGTGGCGGCGCGCAGGCAGAATACGTCACTGTTCAGGATTCGACTCTCGCGCCTGTTCCGGACAATCTCAATTGGGCTGAGGCTGCTTCCATTCCCGAAGTCTTCATGACCGCGCACGACGCGTTGTTTAGTCAATGCGGATTGCAGATTGGCGAACGAGTGCTGATTCACGCTGCTGGTTCAGGTGTCGGCACGGCCGCGAGTCAGCTCGTGAAGGCTGCGGGCGCAGTCGCGTACGGCACTTCGCGGACATCTGAAAAGCTGGAGCGAGCGAAGGAGTTCGGGTTGTCAGAATCAATCGCCGTCGGAAACGATCCGTCCGTGTTCGTGGCAGCGGTCAAGAGCTGGACGAACGCCGCCGGCGTCAACGTGATTCTCGACCTCGTCGGCGCCGCCTACCTGAAATCGAATCTCGATGCCTTGGCGACATTGGGCCGTCTGATCTTCGTCGGGACGACAAGCGGCTCCAAGGCTGAAATCGATTACGGAATCGTGATGCGTAAGCGTTTACGGGTGCTGGGGACTTCTTTGCGGACGCGTTCAATCGAAGAGAAAGCGATCGCGACGCGTCTGTTCACACAACACGTCGTGCCGTTGTTGGCAAACGGATCGGTGCGGCCTGTGATTGATTCAGTTTTCAGAATTGAAGAAGTACGTGAAGCGCACAAACGAATTGAATCGAATGAAACTTTTGGGAAAGTCGTCCTGACGATCGACTAAGCGCGGCCGCCCGCACCCACGAGGTTTTTTGTTTCTGCAACCGGCGTAATGGACGCCCCCGCCTCGTTTGTGACAATGCATAGCCCGTGACATCCCTCACTGGCGAGCTTGTGCACCAAACGTCGCGCTTCCTCGTGCGTCAGATGCGTCGCCTCGCAACCACGCTCGCTGAGAACGGCCCACGTTTCATTTTGAAGATCACTAATCATCGATTTTTCCAAAGTCCGTCTCCCAAAGGGAGAGGGAGTTACTTACCTTTGAAATCAGCCTTCCGTTTTTCCAGAAACGCTTTCACACCTTCGTCTTTGTCTTCGCTCGAGAAACACAGGGCGAACAGGTCAACTTCACGGCGCAGTCCTTCATCAAGATTCGATCGCGAGGCCAGCTTCACGGCCTCTTTCGCGAGACGTAATGCAATGGGACTCTTCTCAGCGATCCGATTCGCTATCTCCATCGTCCTTGCTGCGAGATGGTCCGTCGGCACGACCTGATTCACCAATCCACAGCGAAACGCTTCCTGGGCATTGATGATTTCGCCCGTCAGGATCATTTCCATGGCTTTACCTTCACCAACCAGCCGCGGCAAACGCTGTGTGCCGCCGCCACCCGGTATGATGCCGAGATTTATCTCCGGTTGCCCGAAAGAGGCTGTTTCGCTCGCAATGCGAATGTCGCAGGCCAGCGCTAATTCACAACCGCCACCCAGGCAATAGCCGTTGACCATTGCGATCACCGGTTTCGGGAAAGTATCGATCGCATTGAACAATCCGCGTTCAAGCATAATGGCGCGCTGCTGTAACGCTGTCCGCCCGGCGAACTCACCAATGTCGGCACCCGCAATGAAAGCTTTGTCACCTGCGCCGGTGAAAATCACGACGCGAATCGACTCGTCGTCGCGTAACTCATCGAGAATCGCGGCCCCTTCCGCGCGTGTTTGAATGTTCAGAGCGTTCCGCTTTTCAGGCCGATTAATTGTGATAATGGCGACGCGTTCGCGCCGTTCGACCAGAATGGTCTCGTAGGTTTGACTCACTCCTGACAGCTCCTGTTTCGATTGTTTAGTTGATGGAAGTAAACCACAAAGGCGAGCAAAAAACTATTTTCCATTTATCATTTCTCAATCGTCATTTGCAGGTTAGTGGGCGTCGTCGGTGTCTTTAGACGTAGTCCGACGCGTTAACAATGACAAATGAGAAATCACACATCACCAGTGGAAAATGATTTTAGGTAGAACTCGCAGAGTCATCACTTGCGGCCGTCGCTTGTTCGTCGGCGACCCACGCGACAAACAGCCGCATCCAGTTTTCCGCAGGCTCGGCGATCTGGACGCCGACACGCGCCGTGCCGTAAATCGCCGGCGAGATGCGGACGACGGTGGCGGTTGCTTCGGTCGGTGAATTGTCGGGCTTGTGCGCGCGAATGTATAGATGCTCGCCGATGCTCACCTTTTGATTCAGGTGAAACAGAGCGCCTGACGTTGAGATGTCGTCGGTTTCGGTGGGCTCGCTCCAGGCAGCGCCGTCTTCGGCACGGCCAGACACGACAATCGGGAGTCGCAACGCCATCCGAAGAGCAAATCGTCTTTCTTCGTTCTGATAAGGAGTGCTCATTACGGTTGCCATTCGCGTGTCGGGCCGCGGTCAGCTTTCAATTTAAAACAGTCAGCCAGTATACGCTCGCTGCGCCTGTTCAGGCTCGTTCCATTTGTAGAAGCCTTCGCCAGTTTTCTTGCCAAGTTTTCCTTCGCTCACCAGTCGCCGCAGGATATCCGGCGGCCGGAACGTTTCCGATTTAAGGGCGTGATGCAGATACTCTGCAATACTCAACCGTACATCCAAGCCAACCATGTCGGTCAATTTCAGCGGTCCAACGGGGTGGTTGTAGCCGAGCTCCATCGCTTTATCAATGTCACCGGCGCTCGCGACACCTTGTTCGACCATGCGCATCGCCTCGAGCCCAAGCGTCACGCCAAGACGGCTGGAAGCGAATCCGGGTACATCGCGGACGATAATCGGTTCCTTCTTCATGCGGTGGGCGACAATGCGAACAGCGGACGTGGCTTCGTCTGAAGTCTCGCCACCCACAACGATCTCGACGAGCCGCATGATGTGAACCGGATTAAAGAAATGCATTCCGATTACATTTGCCGGCCGCGCTGAGGCTTTGGCGATTTCGGTAATCGAGAGCGACGAAGTGTTGGTGGCAAACATGCAATCGTTTCCGACAAGCGCCTCGGTTTCGCGTAACAGATTTTGTTTCAGCTCGAGTTTTTCGGGAGCGGCCTCGATCACGAGATCACTGTCACGAATCTCCGCGATGTTAGTCGTCACGCGAATGCGCTGGAGCGTCTGCTCGCGTTCTGTCTCAGTTACTTTTCCAAGCTGGACACCTTTGGAAAGGTTTCGGACGATTGACTGTAGTCCGCGCTGCACCGTCTCATCGTCAATATCGCGCACCAAGACATCGTATCCGGCCGCCGCGGCGACCTGTGCGATACCGTGACCCATTGTGCCCGCGCCGAGCACACTGATGCGTGCGATTGGGCGAGCCGCAGCCGTCTTGTTGTCTTGATCCGAGTTTCTGCTCAACGTATCTCTCGACGCGTTCGAACCAAGGTGGACGCCAAAACAGGCCACGATATGGCTGGGGCCTGGCTGGTTCGACTAACTCGTACACCACTAGTTATACTACACGCGTAACGCAAAACGCCAACAGTTTTCCTGCGCAGGTTATGTCAGAACCCGGAGCGATAGCGATGGGATCATGAGATGTCTCAAGTCGTTGTGCGCACGTTCCAAAGCTCGCTATTGCGCTTCGTTTTTGCGAAAAAGGAGACCCTGAATTGACTGAAGAGATTCGCCGCCAGGTTGTCATTATCGGATCGGGACCGGCGGGTTTGACCGCCGCAATCTACACCGCGCGCGCCAATTTAAAACCTCTTTTAATCGACGCGCCGCCGGACACTGAGAAACAGACAACGCCGGGCGGCCAACTCATGATCACCACCGAAGTTGAGAACTATCCCGGCTTCGCCGAAGGCATTCAGGGGCCGGATCTGATGTTGGAGTTTCGCAAACAAGCAGAGCGCTTTGGCACTGAGTTTCTCGAGGAATGGATCACGAGGGTCGATCTCAGCGAACGTCCGTTCAAACTGTTCACCGACAACAAAGTCGTCAAAGCTGAGACGCTGATCATTGCCTCCGGCGCTTCCGCGAAATGGCTGGGAATTCCGGGAGAAGCCAAGACGCCCCAGGGCTTCGGTGGCAATGGTGTATCCGCGTGCGCGACCTGCGACGGTCCGTTGCCGGCGTTTCGCAACAAGCACCTGGTCGTGGTCGGTGGCGGCGATACGGCGATGGAAGAAGCAACGTTCCTGACCCGTTATGCTAAGCGCGTTTTTGTCGTTCATCGCCGCGACAAACTGCGCGCGTCGAAAATCATGCAGGACAAAGCATTCCGCAACGATAAGATCGAATTCATCTGGGACACGGCCGTTGACCGGATCCTGGGCACGGACGAGCAGGGCGTAACCGGAGTCCACTTGCGAAATATCCAAACCGGAGAAGAGCGTACTTTCGATTGCGAGGGAGTCTTCATCGCCATCGGGCACAAACCGAACACCGATCTTTTCAAAGGCCTAATTGAGATGGACGACGTTGGCTACATCAAAACATCGCATCGTTCCACCGCGACGAACATCCCGGGGGTCTTCGCGTGTGGCGATGTGCAGGATTCAGTCTATCGACAAGCGGTGACTGCGGCAGGCACTGGATGCATGGCAGCGATTGATGCTGAGCGCTACCTCGATCACTTACCGGTTGAGATGCCGGCCGGCGACGAGATCACCATCGAAGGCGAACACGTCACCGCCGATCATCGCTCGATTATCTTGCCGAGCGGTGAAGTTGTTTCGAACGAGCCCGAAGTAATGTTGGATGATTGCGCCTAAGAGATACTCGCTAGACCCTAGAGCAAGACTATTGAATCATCTTTGGGACGGCGAGACGGCAGTGGCTCAGGTTGCAACGGCGTTTCTTCTCGATAGACCGTCTCGGGAAATCGCTCGGAGCGCACATTCGGACAGAAGTCACAGTAGTAACCCAACTGCTGCTTCCGATCTTCACATTCGTTACAGTCAAGTATCTGTCCTGTTTTCATCAACGCATCGAGCAAGGGCAATAACCGGCGGCCGCGATCCGTCAGCTCGTATTCAACTCTGCGCGGCAGACCACCATAATCAACCCGCACGATAAGCTCGTCCTGTTCCATTTCTTTGAGGCGGCCCATCAAGGTCCGGCTGCTGATAGGATGGAGTTCTTCGAGGAGTTCAGTCGTGCGTTTGGGTCGCGCAAAAAGCTCGCGCACAACTAGCAGCGTCCACTTGTCGCCGATCAGTTGCAGCGCGCCGGCGATTGGGCAGCCATCGATTTTGCGTCGTCGCACTTCGCGGGTTACTCGCTTTCGCGGCAAAGCTTATCACAATCACCGCCTATCTTTGCGACAGATCACCGGCGAAACCAAGTTCTTGAATTCATTCGGACTTTGCACCACAATGCGTTAGCTGTTGATGCCCCCCTTTTGCTTTCTAACTGCAACTTTCCGGCCGAGTATCCGGACATGATCGGCAAAACCATTTCGCACTATCGCGTCGTCGAAAAGCTCGGCGAAGGCGGCATGGGCGTGGTCTATGTCGCCGAAGACACATTGCTCGGCCGGCGCGTCGCGATCAAGATGCTCACGATCAAACCTGGCCAGGATGAGCACCATTTTCGCACCAGATTCTTACGTGAGGCACGCGCCGTTTCTGCGCTTTCACATCCGCACATCGCGACGATCCACGATTACGGCGAGACCAAACGCGGCCAGCCATACATCGTCATGGAGCTGGTCAAAGGCGAGACCCTTGCCGATTTGATGGCGGGCGGTTCACTGACGATCGCGCGCGCATTGCAAATCATTCAGCAGGTGGCCGAAGCGCTGGCCGAAGCGCATCGGAACGGCGTGGTGCATCGCGATATCAAACCGTCGAATGTCGCAATCGATCATCGCGGTGAGGTGAAGGTCCTGGATTTTGGGCTCGCCAAACAACTCAACGTTGAAGCGAAAGACGCGACTGATCCGGAGCGACAGACATTGCTGACGTCACAGACGCAGGAAGGCGTGATCGTCGGAACGCCTTTGTATCTTTCACCGGAACAAGCGCTCGGCGCAGAGATCGATGCGCGCAGCGACATCTTCGCAGTTGGCTCGTTGCTTTACGAATGCGTTGCCGGACGCCCCGCCTTCGATGGCGACACGCGGATGGAGATATGCACGAAAGTTATTCGCGACGATCCGGTTCTGCCGTCAAAGCTCAATCCTGACGTTCCTCAGGCGGTGGATCGAATCACGATGAAGGCGCAGGCGAAGCAGCCGGCCGAGCGCTATCAAAGTGCCAGTGAGTTGGTCACTGACTTAGATACTGCTTTGTCAGTGTCGGGCATCGCTTCTCGGGCAGTGCCACGCATTACTTTGCACGGCGATGGAAACCGGCCCACGGGCGCCTTGGCCACGCTTTCAGAGATTTTCCGCCGCCCGCGTATTTCTGTTGGTTATGTCGTCGCCGGCGTCGCGATCGCGCTATTGATTGGATTTGTCATCTGGTACATAGCGCGGCCGAAACCTTACGATCCTAAGCCCGAAGCAAAACGCCTGTACGATCAGGCCGTCGACGCTCTGCGGCAAGGCGCCTTTTTCAACTCGAGCAAGATTCTGCAACAAGCGGTGTTGGATGACGATCGATTCGCGCTGGCGCACGCGCGTCTTGCCGAAGCCGACATGGAGTTGGACAGCTCTGACGACGCCAAGGATCAGCTGATCCGCGCGAACGATCTGGCGAAGAATATAGCTATGCCCGAAGTTGACACGATTCGCCTGCAAGCTATTACCGATACGGTCAAACGCGATTTCGCTGCCGCGGTCAGGGACTATCAGCAGATCGTCGCGAAGATTTCGCAAAACGAACAGGCCTATGCGCTCGTCGATTTGGGACGGGCGTACGAAAAGAACGAACAGTGGGACAAAGCGATCGAAACTTATCAACAGGCGTCGCAGCGCGACTCCCATTATGCAGCGGCGTTTCTGCGGCTGGGCGTCGCCTTGCAACACAATCAAAAGTACGATGACGGTGAAGCGGCATTCGCGCAGGCCAGCAAGCTTTTTGACATTTCCAACGAAGTCGAGGGCACCACCGAAGTGCTTTACCAGCGCGGCATCCTCTTGAACCGGCAGGGCAAACTCAGCCAGGCCGAGGCTGCGTTTCAAGAAGCGCTGCAGAGATCGGAAGCGCTCGCAAACAACGATCAGCGCATCCGGACGTTGCAGCAGTTGAGTTACGTCTCCGTCATGGCCGACAACGTCGAAAAGGCCCGCGCCTATTCGCAACAAGCGCTCGAATTGGCACGCGATAACAACATGGAAAACTTGACGACGGGCGGCTTGGTCGATATTGGCAATTCGTTTTTCGTAAAGGGGGATTACGCCGACGCCGAAAAGAATTACTACGAAGCGTTGCGGTTGGCACAACTCTTCAAGGGAAAGTACAACGAAGCTCGCGCGTTATTAGCACTCGCCAGCGCACGCCGGGCGCAGGACGATCCGGACACGGCCCGCGATTTCGCACAACGTTCGCTCGCATTCTTTCAACAGGGCGGTTATGGCAAACAAGTCTTCATCGCTAATC
>JBKPPE010000596.1:0-4357 GCA_046733375.1 Acidobacteriota bacterium
CCCACAAGCTTCTGCTTCGAAAGCCATCACTGCAGCGCAGGAAGTCATGCGCAAACTGAGCCAGGCGCCATCGGCCGCAGACGAATTCGAACGAGCGCGCACAATCGTCGCGGCGCGCTTGTCACAGCAACTCTCGCAGCCCTCGGGTCTCGCCGAAGCGTGGCTCGATGTGGACACTTTCAAGTCATCACGTCCGAGTACTGTGTCCACGCTAATTAGGAGCTACACGTCCGCGGATGTTCAGCGCGTTGCGACGCGGCTCTTCAAAGACGCACCAGCCGCTACAATAGTCGTGGGCAACTCCGAGCAACTAAAAGCGCAGTTCCCGAGCAACGTCGGAACACACGCGAACCCAGCGACTTCTGCAAAACCCTGACATTTAGAAAACTATCGCAAGTAACTTGCAACCATCGCCCCGACACCATGGGCTTAACTGAACCTGCGAACAAGGAACCTGAGGATCACGCTCGGCGGGTGCGCGAAATGTTTGCGCGAATCTCTCCGAGGTACGACCTCCTAAATCATCTCTTGTCAGGGAATATCGACAAGCGATGGCGTCGCCGGCTTGTCAGGCAGTTGTCGCTGCGGTTGCCGCAAAATCCTAACGTGCTTGACGTTGCGTGCGGCACCGGCGATTTGAGCATCGAGATCTTTGAAGCGAAACAAGCACGCGTTGTCGGCATCGATTTCTGCCGACCGATGCTGGAAGTAGCCAGGACGAAGACGCAAGCGATTCCGTTTGTCGAAGGCGACGCGTTGCATCTTCCATTTGCCGATCGATCCTTCGACTTAGTGACAATCGGATTCGGCTTGAGAAATCTTTCCAGCCGGGAACGCGGATTGCAGGAATTGCAGCGTGTTTTAAGGCCCAATGGATGGGTGGCGATTCTTGAGTTTTCGCAGCCGACGGTCTCGGGTTTGCGACAGCTGGTCGCGTTTTATTACGCGCACTTATTGCCGCAAATCGGCGGCTGGTTGAGCGGCTCACGCAGCGCCTATAAGTATTTGCCTGATTCGATCGCGAAGTTTCCGAACCAGCAGGAGCTAGCGGCGATGATGCGGGACGCTGGGTTCGGTAACGTTACGTTTGAAAATTTGACTGGCGGCGTGGCGGCTCTCCACTTGGGCGAGCGCGTCGCCTAGCGCAAGCCATCGTCTTGCGCGAAGCACCTACAAACGCGCAAGTAATTTGCGCAACAGACTTGGTTGGGCCCACCAGGGCAGTCAACCAATACAACGTAGTCCGTGGGGCTTGCTAGTTGGCGATAAGGTTGTCGGGGCCGAGTCGCTGATGATGCAGGTTCCCTCCGGGCTACGTTCGTCTTTAGGAAGAGAAGAAGCTTTAGACTGGAGCGCAAGCGTCCTCGCTTACCGACAACGGCAGCGCAGGATGCAGAGGACTGGCAAGCGAGACGATTGCGCCCCAGTCACGCAGCCTGTTGTACTCACATTCCATTCTGCTATCATCCGTCGCGTTAAGGATTTGTGCCGTCGATATACGGTCGAAATTGACCCACGTACTGATCGAGCGGCGCGATGCTGTAAAGCACAATCTCGAGCGACTTGTCAGGAAATCCGTTTTCAAGCGTAAAGGTGTAGCCGGCAAAAATGTCGCCGGTGTCGTCGGCGCCCCAAAAGAGGAAATTGTGATCGCTCAAGTTAAGGAGCTTTCGCATTAAAGCAGCGCCATTGCGAGCCTTGTCGACATTGATGTAGCTGCCTTTGTAGTAGGGGTAAATGCGGAACCCGATGGTTTCGTCAACCGACACGCCGACTACGATTTCGACACGCCGACTACGATTTCAAAGCCCTCGGCGTTTGCAAAACCACCGCGCTTGACTGCGACAAAGTTGAATGGTTGTTTGTCGCTCTGTCGAAAACTGATTTCGATGCCCTTCTTTGGTCCGGCCGTGGCCAGAAGGGTTCGCAGTTTTTCGCGAGTGGCAACGCGGTTCGCTTCTTTCTCTTGCGGCGTCTGTGCAAGCGAAGCGCCCCCAAGCGCAAGCAGGATGATAACGGCAGCTAATAAACGTTTCATTTGACGCATCTCACTGGATGTTTGAATTAATCTTCAAAGACTGAAGTCACGGCAGTATAGCAGGACAAATCGTATAGTCGGTTCTGGACACTTCCTGGATGAAACGAACAATCGTCGGAGTGCTGCGCCGTATTGGCTTCCTCATTCTGGTTGTCTGGACTGTCGTCTCACTCGTCACTCTCTTAATCGAACTTGTTCCCGGAGACCCGGCCACAGCGGTTCTTGGTGACCAGGCGACGCCGGAACAACTTGCGCAATTCCGCGAACGTCACGGTCTCGATCGGCCGCCATTTTTCTTCGGCCTGCCTATTGACGAAAATGGGCACCGTCATTTGCGTTGGTACGGGCTGGATAATCGCTACACCGACTACTGGCGCGCGATTCTTCATGGGGATCTGGGGACGTCATTTCGCACGGAACAGCCTGTCTTTGATCTAATCAAAAGCCGCTACCCATACACAATTGCTTTGGCCCTGGCCTCAATGGCTATCGCAATCTGCATCGCAATTCCCCTCGGGGTAATCGCGGGCAAAAATCGCGGCACCACCACCGATAATGGTCTCTCGGTACTCGCTCTGATTGGGATTAGTTTGCCCAGTTTCGTCATCGGACCAATGCTTGTCTACATTTTCGCAGTCAAGCTTCGATGGCTGGGTGGGTATGGAAGTGAAAACTGGACTTTCATCATTCTGCCCGCATTTACTCTCGGGGCTGCGCTCTCCGCAATTCTCACGCGCATGGTGCGCTCGTCGGTGATTGAAGAACTGGGCGAACCTTACGTCCGGACGGCGCGCGCGAAGGGACTTAGCGAACGTACCGTCGTTTACAAGCACGTGCTGAAGAACGGATTGATTCCGATCGTAACTGTTCTGGGCCTGCAGCTTGGGGTCCTGCTCGCCGGCGCGATCATTACCGAAAAGATTTTTGGCTGGCCGGGTCTGGGTTTGCTTTTGGTGGAAGACGGAATCGCGAAACGCGATTACAGCATCGTACAGGGATGCGTGCTCGCAATCAGCACGACGTACATCCTTGCGAATACACTAACTGATTTGTTGTATCGCTGGCTCGATCCGCGAATCAGGGTTTCGTAAATCGTGAATCGTAACTAGTGAATCGTAAATGGTAAATCGTAAATAGTTATTTGGGCGCCTGGGTTATCTATTTACTATTTACGATTCACGATTTACCACCTTATATGAACCGTCTCGGTATCATCGGCATTATCATTGTCGCACTCTTCGTGCTGGTGGCCCTGCTGGCGCCTTTCATCGCGACACACGACGTGGGGGCCACCGATCTCCTGTTGCGCTACGCGCCGCCTTCGGCCGCGCACTGGTTCGGTACGGACTCGACCGGACGCGATATTTTTTCACGTGTGGTATTTGGCGCTCGGATCTCGCTGGAAGTAGGAATCGTGGTCGTCGCGGTGTCGGCGTTCTTTGGGACAATCGCCGGCGCCATCGCAGGATACTACGGCGGCTGGGTCGATCGTTTTTTGTCAGGCTACATCTTCAACGTGTTCCTCGCGTTTCCCGGTTTGTTGCTGGCAATTGCGCTGGTCGCGTTTCTCGGAGCCGGCCTGAACAAGTTGATCTTCGCGCTGTGCATCATCGGCTGGGTCGGCTATGCGCGTTTGATTCGCGCGCAGGTCTTGAAAGTGCGCGAATACGATTTCGTCAACTCCGCGCGCGCGTTGGGCGCAGGCGACTTGCGAATCCTGGCCGTGCACATTCTGCCGAATGCCATTCAACCGCTCATTGTTCAGGCGAGTCTGGGCATGGCCGGGGCGGTGCTCTCGGAAGCGTCGCTATCTTTTCTTGGGCTGGGAGTCCCACCGCCCGCTCCCTCCTGGGGGGTGATGATTGAAGAGGCCCGCGACCTTTCAACTCTGCAAGCCGCGCCACACGCGTTGATCTTTCCGGGTTTGGCCATTGCTCTCACCGTGCTCGCTTTTAATTTCATCGGCGACGGATTGCGCGAGTACCTCGACCCGAAACAACGCCGCAGGTAAACTCTCTCGAAATGCCGGCTGCAATCTTGCCCGTCGCTTCTTCAATCACAACGCCAAACCGAAACCCGGTCGTTTCGGTCGATCACATTTCAAAGACCTACCCGGTTCCATTCCTGCGTCTGAAAAAGGCGCTCAAACGAAAATTCAAACCGCCGGTCGAAGCGGTGCGCGACGTAACTTTCGAAGTGCGCGAAGGCGAGATTTTCGGTCTCATCGGTCCAAATGGCGCGGGAAAGACAACCCTTACAAAGATGATCGCCACCTTGATTCAGCCGACCGCGGGCGAAGTGACGGTCAAAGGCTTCGAC
>JBKPPE010000597.1:0-8639 GCA_046733375.1 Acidobacteriota bacterium
CCCACAATCCTCTGGGCGTCACCTTCGCCGCCGGGGTTTACACATCGATCTTTGGCTCGTCCAGAATGCCGATCAATTCGCATTATGCGCGAGAGATGTTTGCGTCGATCAAGGCAAGCCCCTACCGCAAAAACTTCAAAGTGATTGTAGGCGGATCGGGCGGATGGCAAATCATCCAAACTGACACTTACGAAGAGTTAGGTGTTGATAGTGTCGTCGAAGGACGTAGCGAATCCGAGCAGACCTTGCAACTCTTTCGTCAGGCGATTGACGGAGCTGCATTGCCGCGCCAGATTGAAGTTCAACATCCGACTGATGCCAACAGTATTCTGTTCCCCGACAAGCGGACCACCTTCGGAGTGGTGGAGATGACAACCGGTTGTGGTCGCCGGTGTAAGTTCTGCGTTCCCGACTTGAACCCTCAGATTGATCTGCCAAAAGAGAAAATCATGGAAGCCGTCCGCGCAAATGTGCAGCACGGCAATAAACAGATCTCTCTCGCGACTGAAGACATGTTTATCTGGGGACAGGTTCATACCGACACTCCATTCTATTTTCCGAACCGCGAAGCTCTGCTCGATCTGTACTCAGAGATTGTCAACACACCCGGCGTTGAGCAGCACGTGCTATCGCATTGCACCATCGCGCCTGCCGTTGTTGATCCGATTCTGATCAAGAAACTCTCTGAGTTGCTGCTGCCGAAAAGCCCGATTCACTTCCCTTATCTCAGCAGCCATCCGCAGAAAAAAGCGCTGGCGCCGTTGATTGGACTCGAGACAGGCTCAGTGCGAATGGCAAAACAAATGATGTCCAGCAAAGGCGTTCCCTTCAGCGCGGAAGACTGGCCGAGCGTTGTGCTGGAAGGCCTGCGCGTGTTGAACGAGAACAACTGGTTCCCGGCGATGACCATTATCGTCGGAAGTCCCAGCGAAACAGACGACGACGTGAAGGCGACGATCGATCTGGTCTACGAAATAGAACGACGCGGCTTGTTCGCGTTTCTGATTCCGTCAATCTTCACCCCGCTTCATGACACCCGCATGGAGAAAGAGACTGGCGTGACCCAAACGAGACAGCTATCTCCATTGCAATGGCAGTTGATGATGAAGTGTTGGAAGTTTAATCTGCGTCCGGGGCAATACAGTTGGTGGGGCCCGACCGCCTGGCGAATCGGCTCAATTGTGATGTGGCTTTATAAACTGCGGCGACTCAACGGCCGGCACTTTACCTGGCCGTTATTTATGTTTTCCGGTGTTCTATCTGAAAAAATGCTCGTGAAAATGGGAAAGATTTATCCCAGTCAACCGTTGAAAACCAAGACGCGCGCGGAACTGATTGCCTCGCTTAAGCCTAAGGATCTCCAATACCTCCGCCCAGACAACGGTGACTTACCGGAGAATTACACGACACCGGAAAAACTCAGAGACCGGAAGCTCAACGTGCTTGCTAACGTAGCCGGGTAAAAAATACGGTTTTGTTAGTGAATGCTGCAGCTCTCAACGCAGGAAAGCGCTGACACATGGCGTGTCTTCAGTGCCTACTGAAACCACGAAATGCCTCGCGCAACAAGTCGGTTGGATTTAAGTGAGCATCGAAGGCTGGGAACGCGGACGCCCTCGTCCACAATGGCTAATTTGCTCGCCAGTCTGGATTAAAGCTAAACGGGCGGTCTAATTCCGAGTCAAAATCAATCTCGCACCCGGAAGGTGGCTTACTGAAGGCGAGACGGAGAGAGTGTCAGTGCCCTCACTGAATCGTGTCGGTTGAGCCGCGAAAACCGTGGCTGGCCTGCTTAATGATCCACTTCATCACCCGCTTGGTATCGTAGCAGTAGGCCAGAATGTAATTGCACGTCGAGAGGCAATGCTTCGAACATTCCTTTTTCATTTCATCCAACTGACTGGCCTCAAATTTGGGGTTCTCGATCGCGCCCCAGTCGTGGGTCGCGGAATACATCGGGAAGCACGGCGCTAAGGTTCCGTCCGTTCTGACAATCAAGGAGTTCTGACCCGCGCGGCAATTCCACGGCGGAACTTCACCGCGCATAAGCTGTTTCATGTCCTGCATGTGCTTGCTCTGATTGACCATCTTGTAGCCTTCGTTGTGACGCTTGGCATCGAGATAGTCGAGCAGGTCATCAACCTTGGAATAATCATCCGGCGTTATGTAGGTCGCGTTCTCATCCAGATGCTTGAAGTGCGTCTGCTCAGTCATTGGCGACTCGTTGATGTGATAGTCAGTCGCGATGCCGTGATCGTGCGCAATCTCAGTCAGCTCTTTCACGTCATCCATGTTGTTGCGGCAGATGTTGATATTGAACATCACGGTGTAGCCATAGTGATGCTGCCGATTCACCAGATATTCGAAGTAAGGACGAATCGGATCGAGTGCTTTTGGCAGCGACTTCCTTTCTTTCACGGAATCAACCGCAAGATTAACCGTTGCCAAACCCGCATCACCGAGCCGATCAACTACGTCGGGCTTCATCAATCGCCCGTTAGTAGGCAGGTAAACAAAGATGTCTTTCTTCGCGCTGTAATAGACGACTTTGTGAATGAACTTCGGACGGAGCAACGGCTCGCCACCCATCAGCGCCAGCACCCGAGAGCCAATCGAATGCAACCAATCGATAGAGCGTGTCGCCGTGTCCTCAGTCATACCTTTGACTTTGTTGTCGTAAGACCAGCAGTAGTGGCAATCGAGATTGCACTTCCACTCCGTGAACAGATACGGAATAATTGGCCGCAGCTCATTACTGAGCCAGCGCGATTTAAAGTACGGCGCGCCCCACGTCTTCCAGCTCCGAATGGCATTGAGCTTTTGATATTCCGATTTACTCATCGGTTGTGGATAGGGATGAATAGGATAAGGCGGATCCGGCAAGGCCACGGGTTCTGGCACTGGCTCAAGCGTTGGGCGCTGCTCACGCTTGTACAGAATTTGGTGAAGCTTTTCGTCTAAGCGGAACTGCGGTGCCGAACTTGTCGCAACGTTCTCGTGTAAATCATGTGGCGCCATGACTAGAGTCTCCTATGAATTCCGTCGCTGGTGGTTTGAAATCAAGCCTAAAATTGAACCTGTCCGGACGCGAATCTTGCCGCATCCGACCATTTGATGCAAGTCTTTTCGCACGACGAACTGGGCATGGAAACATGACAAGAACACCTGGTGACAAACACAGTTGCTCTGAGGCGGTTTTGACGATAAGCTTTGCCACTTGTCACGGAGTTTTAAGTTCCAAGTCTCAAGTTTCAAGTTCTTGTAACACCTCGATAGTTTTTGGAGGTTTCGCCCCAGCTTGTCTCCTGCAATACCCATCGTCACTGCCGGATTACGGCCTGATCTATTCGCCCAAGTGGGAACACGCTCGTTGAGCCGCGTGCTGCTCGCCACAATGTTGAGCATGTTCGTACTCGCGGGTGTGGGATTCCGCACGGTCGGATTGGGGAAGGAAGCCCTCAGCGAAGACGAGCTGAATAAGCTGAACGCAGTCACGGAATATCGCGCGCGCGGACTGACAGCGGCGAACGGTGAGCATCCGTTGCTGATGAAGGCGGCGTTGACGGTCAGTGTCATCGCGTGTGAGCGTTGGAACTCACTCGTGGCCTCACATCCCGAGTTGAACATTCCGGTCGAAACTGCATTGCGTATTCCCGGTGCGATTCTCGGCGCTCTGGCAGCCGTGCTCGTGTTTTTGATCGCGATGGAGTTGTTCGGACTGGAAGTCGGATTGATCTCCGCGGCGCTTTGGTCATTCGATCCGCTCACCATCAGTTTCAATCGCATCGCCAAGGAAGACACATTCCTCGTTTTCTTTTTTCTGCTGATGAACGTGTTCTGGCTGCGCGGACAGCGCGTCGCCGAAAGCCAGCCGCATCGCAATCCAGACAAGTTCTATTGGGCCGCGGCCGCGTCGTTTGGCGCAATGATGGCGTCCAAGTACGTGCCACAATTGGTGGGGATTCCCATCGGCTACTACTACGCATTTCAAGGCATCCCGCCGACGCGTTGGCGCCTCGGCAAGAAAAAGTTTCTTAAGTTTTTCCTGGTGATGGGCGTCGCGTTTCTGATTTTTAATCCCACAATCTTGTTGCCGGACACGTGGCGCACGATTGCGAACTTCACCAGCAACAAGTTGATGAACCATGACAGCTATGAATTCATGGGGCGGCTTTATCCGCATCGCGTGGTGGATTGGCTGCGTGGCGAGCCCTGGTACTTTTATCTTGTGTTGCTGGGAGTGAAGCTGCCTGTGGCTGCATTGGTGGCATTTGCCGGTGGCGTTCTCTTGCTTTTCCGGCGCGTCACTGGCGATGGACGTTACCTCCTTTTGTTTTGGCTGGGCTTCTGGGGACTTACGTTCACGTTCACGGGTGGAAAGTTCACGCGCTATGCAACATCTTTGATGCCGGCGGTGATCATAACAACCGCGCTGGCGATTCAGTTTGCTGGTCGCACCGCCGGCCGGTTCTTCCGCAAGCTGTTCGATCAGCCGGCCTTCGGGATTTATGCGCGCGCCGGCTTGGTTTCTTTGGTGATCATCTCAACGATGTGGGCCGCGGCGAGTGCGTCGCCGCATTTTCGCTTGTTTATGAACTCACTCAGCGGTGGCAGCGCGAAAGCGGGCGCGTACTTCCCGCAAGATGAGTTTTACGACGCTTACATGCTTGATGCGTTGAAAGAAGTCGCCACGCGTGCGCGTTCGAACGCTCGAGTCGGCACAGAAATCCCGCTGCTCGCTGACTATTACGCCAAACGCGCGGGCCGCGAAGATCTGACGTGTAGCCAATTCTTTGCGCCTGATGATCTCAACAAATTCGTTGCCGGAGATTTCCTCATCGACGCGCGCGGACGAATGTACTTTAGCAATCAAGCAATGCTCGAGCGTTTGCGACAGACGACGAAGCCAGCGTTTACCGTGCTGGTCGGCAACACTCCGGCAGCCGACGTGTACGTTCTGGATCAAGCTGCACTGGCGGCGCTGCGCGGCAACTGACTGATTAACCCGCGGATGAACGCGGATCGACGCGGATCAGAGTAAAACATTTTCCGGTTTTACTTTTCTTTCAGATCCGCGGTTATCTGGGTTAATCTGCGGCTGGTTTTATGCCATCACTTGAAGAACTTCTCGCCAAATCAATTCCCGAATTGAAGAAGCGTTACGTCGATCGCGCGCGGCCGGTGCCGAAGGGGCTGGTCGAAGCGCTGGAATCTGACACGCGTCAGGGCGCGCACCAACTCGCCAAACAGATTCGCGAACGTTGGCGCAAGAATCGCGCGGAAGGGCAGCGCCTTCACAATTTGCTGCGGTTCGAAATCGATCTTTGGCAGCAAGGATTCAACCTCATCGCGGGTGTGGATGAAGCCGGGATGGCGCCACTCGCCGGCCCGGTCATTGCCGGCGCGGTCATCTTGCCGAAGAATTACAAACTCAAACGGCTTAATGATTCGAAGCAGATCCTCGACGAATCTGTGCGCGCCGAATTGGCGGGATATATTAAACAAGATGCAGTTGTGTGGGCCGTGGGACGGGCCGAAGTCGAAGAGATCGACACGCTGAACATCTACCACGCTGGATTGCTCGCGATGCGTCGCGCGGTCGAAGGGCTGACTACAAATCCTGACTTTGTGCTCGTTGATGCGCGTCGTATTCCTCACTGCCAGACGCCGCAACGCGGCATCATCAAGGGTGACGCGCTTTCAGCCACGATCGCGGCTGCATCGATCATCGCAAAGACAACGCGCGATGCGATCATGACAGAATTCGATTCCATCCATCCCGGCTACAACTTCAAAACTCACAAAGGCTATCCGACGCCCGAACACTGCCGCTGCTTGAAAGAACTCGGCGCCACGCCCATTCATCGACGCAGCTTTGCCCGAGTGCGCCAGGTACTTGGTCTTGATCCAATCCAGGATTCGTTGTTCGAAGAGAGAGCGGAAGCGGCGACTGCCTGACTGGAGCGGTAGCGACCGGATCCAGAATGATCCGACTACTAATTCATTTCCTGAAACCGCACCCGTTTCGCCGCGACGCGTTTCTTGATCCGTCGCTAGCGCTCCCGGTACTGACAAAACGCGGCCTCCTAAAACTGAAACTGTACTCTCATACTTACGCTGCGGTTACTCTGCGCTGAGCTGGCTCCAAACGTAAATTGACCCAGGCCCGAAAGTGAATTCGATGTGCCGAACAACGGTGAACTAAGGTTACCAATCGGCGTTCCCGCGTTCGTGTGATTGAAAACGTTCGCCACAAACAGAGCAATCGTCACCCGATATGGTCGGTCTTCCGGCCGGGCGGGCGTACGTGTTGGTTGGGCGGCTGGCGGCCTAGCGCCATTCGCCGGTTGCTGAGTAGCGCCTTTGCCCGGAGCCGTCGACGCTTGTGCGCGTGCAGGAGCCGCGGCTACTGAGCCAAATCCGAAGGTCTTTGCAACGCGGAGATTTACGGAAAGGTAACTCGGCCCATGGCCATAGTTGCGCGGAATGAGCTGTGCGCCCGGAAGCGGCAGCAAATCGAAATTCCCGAAAGGTGTCTGCCGCACCGATGGTCGTGTCAGGTCAGTCGCGAAGGCCGGCCGATCGAGAAAGATCGTGTCAGCGTTCGTGTCCAGACCGGTGATGATGTTGAAGGGCGCGCCTGATTGCGCGATCACCAGCGGAAACAATCCGATACCCCACTTCGTTTCAAATGATCCGGTGAGGGTGAATCGATGGCGTACGTCGAACGATGATCGTGCGAATTCACTCTGCAGATCGTAGGAATTCGCCGGGAACGATCCCGCACCATCAGTGTCACCGTCGGCTTTGCCCAGTGTGTAGTTCGCGTTGAAATTGATTTTTCGGTTAAACCGCGACTGCACATTGAACATCAGCAAATGCTGACGGTACCACCCGGTCGTTTCGTAATCATAAATATTGAAGCCGTTGCCGAACGGGCGAACGCCTGTGCCCGGTACCGGCGCATTCAGGTTGCGCGAGCGAAGTTGATGAAAACCGCGCGTGTCGAGATAGCTGATGCTCAGCGTCGTGTTACGCGGCAGGCTGTGCTCGACGCTCAAAGACGATTGGATGTAATACGGTTGGGTGAGATCAGGGACTTTGCGCCAGATCGTTTGCGGTTGACCCAAAGCAGCCAGCGCGGCCGGTGGCGGCGTATTTGGATAGAGTGCAAGCAAGGCGGGATCCGTCACGATGTATTGTTGTTCTGTTTGACCGTCATAACGATTCGCCTGCAACGTCACGGACGTGCGCACCAGGTCGTAGAACATTCCCGCGCCACCGCGAATTACTGTTTTCGGCGGGCCCTTCGGATTCATCCATGGCGTCCACGCAAACGAGAGCCTGGGCGCAAACATGAACTTGCTATTGAGGTGTGTTTGATACTGATAGCGAAGGCCGAAACTCAGCGTCAAGTCCTGACGCATCTTCCAATCGTCCTGGAAGAAGGGCCCGATGTCCCATTGCTTCACTTCGGCAAACGGGTTGCCGGTCGCGATGATCAATTGACTGGGAGTCGAGGCGTGCAGCAGTGTCTGCCGGTACCGATCAAGACTTGAGAAAATAAAGGTGCCACCAAAGTTATTCGGCGCGATATCGCTGATGTGTGCCCACCGCAATCGCCCACCGAATTTGAGTGTATGCGCGCGCGTCGTAATTGACAGATAGTCGCGCAGCTCGCCCTCGTGACGCTTGAACGAGTAGCCGCCGATCTGCGCGCCCCCGCCAGAGAATGCGTCGTTGACGATCAGCCCGGGACTCGAATCGGCCTGTTGCTGTTTGATGTAGTACCAAATGTACTGGAAGCCAAATTCGTTAACGGTCCGCGGATTCACAATCGCCATGTCCACGACCTGCAAGATGTGCAGCCGATCGGAATAATTGAAAGCGCGCGACGGCAATGAAAATCCGCCGACGCCCTGCCTGTCCAGATCCTGGGTTGCCAGGTTGTAACGGACGCTGAGCGTGTTGTTCTGGTTCACAGCGAAATCGAATCGCGGGCCGACATTCCAGAAGGATTTCGGCGTCACGACCGCCAGGTTTACTGCTTGCGGATTCAGCGATGCGTCAAGTGTGGTGGCGGCGATGACTCCTGTATCCTCGATGTTGCGGCGGCTCACGTTGAAGAAGAACGAACTGCGTTTAGAAATTGGTCCGCTGAGGTTCCCTTCGATCGTCCGGCGCTGATACGGCGGCTTATTCAACGCGTAGGGATTGCGCGAATTAAAAGCAGCATCACTGAACGTAAACGCCGTGCCGCCGTGAAATTTGCCGGTGCCCGGCTTGGTGAAAACCTGGATCGTGCCGAAACCGATGCGTTCAAATTCGGCCGAGAACGGATTCTGATTGATGACAATTTCGCGGATAGTCTGCTTGTCAGGAAGGCCGTTTGAAGCGGTGAACCCATCCACGAAAACCTGAGTCCCGTTGGGTCCGGCGGCTGGTCCGGCCAACGCATCTAATTGAGCCGCCAACTCATTCGGATCATCAGACAGTGCATTAAGATCTTTTCCGCTCATGACGCGCGCTGTCTTGTTGCTATTCGGGTCGGTGCTAACGCCTCGCATGTCATCGACCGTTACGCGTTGCTCTTCAATCGCGACATTCAACTGAAAGTCATGCGTGTTGAGGCCGGAAGA
>JBKPPE010000598.1:0-2490 GCA_046733375.1 Acidobacteriota bacterium
CTTCACTGCTTTGGCCGTAAGGTTGATTGTCAACGCCAAGGCGTCGCTCTTCCTGCACCGCGTTGCGCTGGTTGTCCAGATTCGCCTTGTTGATTACCAGGCTGCGCATTTTGTCGGCTTCAATGAACAACGACAAATCGAGTTGATTCGATGGCAGGATGTCGAAGTACGTGGTGCGATCCTCATTCGTTGTACCGTTCATACTGCCGCCGTTATTAAAGATCAGATAATACTGCTCGCCGGTGCCAACATTTTCGGACCCCTTGAACATCATGTGCTCGAACAAATGCGCAAAACCGGTGCGACCGGGTCGTTCGTTGCGCGAGCCGACGTTGTATGTGACATCTACTGCGATCACTGGCGCGGTGTGATCCTCGACCGTAATTACGCGCAAGCCGTTAGCGAGGCGCGTCTCTTTCAATTCGAGGTGGGGATTTCGTGCGGCTTGTCCGAGTGCGATACCCGAAAGCCCGAGAAAGACTATCGCGATAAACAACCTTCGATGCAGTCTCATGCATTAAAACTCCTGTAAAAAATTCCGAGAGCGATTCGTTTGATTGTTACATCCGAGGACGACTCGGTGGCGCCCTTGGTTGGTTGGCTGGAAAGCCGAGACGTTGAATTTATGCGGCAGCGGCACGACTGTCAAGCCGCCTAAAATCGATTGGCGGACGAGCCCGTTCTATTCCTCAGATTGGCTCCATGCCCTGGTATCTCGCGGCAACCGCACCGCCGTTGCAGCCATCCAAGACCGTGCCGCATGGTGCTCCGCGAGGGTTTTGGTAGGCTCAGTTTTCGACCTTGGCGGTCGGCTGGACCACCTTGGATCTAACACCGCGATTGCCTCAGAAGCTGGCTGTTAACCGTTACGTGCAACTATAATGTTCGCTCTTCAGAAAAGTCGTATGTTCAACTCAAGACTCTCCTTCAGTCTGGCCGCTCTTGCGCTTCTGATTCCCGTGGCATCGGCTGCCGCCCAGCAGCCTGCTCCCGCCGGCTCACGCTATGACATCACGAACTATCGAATCGAAGTGCAGTTACAGCCGGACGATCACACGCTGCGTGCTGGGGCAGATGTGACCTTCACCCCGCTTGAACCAACACGTTCCGTAGTCTTCGAGCTGAACGGCTCGCTCAAGGTTAATACTGTTGAGAAAGACGGCCACGTCCTGACCGGAGTGGTGCAGGACCCGGTTGGATCTGGAGCGCTCGGTCCAAATGTGCGCATCGACCTGGGCGAGGTAGTGCCGGCGAATACTCCGACGACGCTACGCATCCGTTGGGGCGGCGCTTTGGTTTCGCCCGAAGGCGGACCACTGGCGAATAAGCGACTCGCCTATGTGGGCACCGAAGGCTCGTATCTGATGTACGCCGCGCGCTGGTTTCCCTTTCATGATTACGCCGCGGACCGTGCGACTGCTGATATCACGGTGATTGTGCCGACGGGCGTTCAGGTCGGAGGACTGAGTGACGAGGCGGTCAATCCGCAAGTAGACAAGTCAGGCACCACGCGATTTCGTTTCGTTACCAAGACGCCGCAACTCATTGGGAATTTCATCGCCGGTCAGTACATTACAAAGTCTCTGCGCGTCGGACGCTATGAAATGCAATTCTTCGTGAAGCCCGGCAACGAAAATCGGATTGCGCCCTACGGCGAGCTGATGGGCAAGGCGCTTGAGTTCTACACACATCAATATGGCGCACCGGCTTTCGGCACGCGGATGATCATCGCGCAGACTGACGATGAAGCATTTGAAGCTTATTCAGGCCCCGGGATTCTTTTCCTCGCTTCGAAATTCTTTGAAGGCCGTTCGACGCCGGAAGATCGTCTGGAACGCGAGATTGCTTATCAGTGGTGGGGACAAACCGTCGGATTGAAATCGTTCGACGACGCGTGGATTTCGCAGGGCCTGGCCGAATGGAGCGCGTTCGCGTTTCGCCGATCGACAGAGACCGGCGCACAGCTTGATGCGTCACAGCGCGAAGAGCAGGAACGCGCGCTCACTTTCGAACAAACGTCATCGATCGTGCGCGCGCCGGCTTCGCTTGATGACCAGTCGGCTGCATATGAGTCGATCGTTTACTACAAAGGCGCGATGGTTTTCAGCATGCTCAAAGAAACTTTGGGCAAAGACAAGTTCGACGAGTTGATGGCGAAGTTCCTCGAGCAGTTCAGAAACAAGAACGCGTCGATCGATGATTTTGAACGGCTCACATCGAAAGTCGCTGAGCGCAACATGCGCTACTTCTTCGCGCAATGGCTGGAAGGCACCGGCGTGCCAGAGTTCAGCGTCGATTATCAAATCATCCGGACCCGCAATGGTAAGTTCCGTACGCGCGGCACGGTTCGCCAGAATTTTGAAAATCTGAATATGCCTGTCGAATTACAACTTCGGTCGGAAGGTGGCGACGCGCAAACGAAGAAGTTGAATTTCAGCGGCAAGAGCGAGGACTTTGATTTTGAATCGAGCGGCCAGCCCATTGCTGCCG